>JBDSIH010000315.1:0-18984 GCA_039918055.1 Chthoniobacterales bacterium | reverse complement strand
GAACGCTCCCTGCCTCCGGATGTTCGCATACTTAAAAGCAAAGCCTTATCCATTAAGTTTACGCGACGCTTCGGCTTTGGAAGTTTGAGCTTTCGCGCCACGCCCTTTCTTCGCAGAACGGGGAATAATCTGCTGAAAAATGAACCGTTCGACGCGGCATTTTTTTCAACCACCCAATTCGGCACCATGGTATTAGCGGAAGAATGGCGAACGCGCTTCGGATTACCCTACGTTGTTGATATTCAGGATCCCTGGGTCAGTAATTACGATTACTTAAAAGACACACCGCCCGGCGGTCGTATGAAATATGCAGTAAGCCAGTTTTCTGCGCGCCGAAAGGAACCCAAAATCGCCAGGGGTGCAGCGGGCATTATTTCCGTATCTCCGGCTTATGTGGCCGACCTTAAAAATCGCTATCCGGAAATTCCCGCTAATCGCTTTGAAGTCATCCCTTTTCCCGGCGCAGAAAAGGATTTCGAGTTCGTAAAAAAAGAACCCGTCCGGCAAAATATTTTTGATCCGAACGATGGAAATATCCATTGGGTCTATACCGGTCGAGGCGGTTCGGATTTAAGAAAATCGCTTTCCGGCTTCTTCCTTTCACTCCGTTCCTGGCGGGAGCGTGACCCTGAGATTGCCAATAAGTTGCGCATCCATTTTATCGGCACAAGCTATGCGCCGGATGGACTCGGAGAGAAAACCGTCGAGCCAGTGGCGCAGACCTATGGCGTTGCTGATCTTGTTGAAGAAATTCCCCGGCGCATTCCTTACTTTGAAACATTGCGCTGCATGCTCGATGCCTCCGCGATTGTCGTTCCCGGCTCAGACGATGCTGGCTATACCGCCTCAAAAATTTACCCGTGTATTCTTGCGGAGAAACCGTTGCTCGCCATTTTTCACGAAAAAAGCAGTGTGCTCCCACTCCTGGAAAAAACTAATGCCGGCACGGGTATTGCATTTCTTCCTGCGGACACGCCGGAGTGTATCGCCTTCCGCATCACAGCAAGCGGATGGTTTCAGACAGGATACAAGACACTTCCCACCATTATTTCAGAAAGTTTCGCTCCTTATCTTGCACGCGCCATGACGGACAGGCTGTGCAAAGTGCTCGATAGAGCGGTCAAATAATGAAAATCACGATAGCACTTGGCTTTTTCAATCCCTGTCCGCCTTTGCGCGGCGGTGGCGTTGAGCGCATGTGGTATCAGCTTGCACAGGAATTTTCCGAACTGGGGCACACCGTCTCGATCATATCGCGCACATGGCCGGGATTGCCAAAACGTGAAAAGCTGGGAAATTTACAGCACATCCGCGTTCCTGGGTTTAATCACCGCCGCCGCCTGATTACAAATTTGTTTCTGGATGTCCTGTGGTCCTTTCGGATTCTGCCGAGTTTTCCGAAAGCGGATATTCTGATTACAAACTCCATTTTCCTGCCCCTGCTTTCCAGCCTGTTTAAATTCTGTGGCATTACTGTCGTTAACCTGAACCGCTATCCCAAAGGCCAGTTGCGTTGGTATAGCCGAGTTGGCTGCATTCAGACTCCCAGCACCGCCATAGCCCGCGTGGCGATGGAACAGGCTCCCGCACTGGCCTCGCGTATCTGCGTCATTCCCAATGCCGCGAACCTCTCCTCGCTTTTTTCCATCGCACGTTCCAAAGAGGATGGCCCGCTGGTGATCGGTTTTCTCGGACGCGTTCATCCCGAAAAAGGCATCGATCTTCTTATCCGTGCTGCGGATGAACTTTTAAAAGAAAGCGATCTTCCTTTGTGGAAATTTGCAATCACCGGACCGTATCGAACCTATGAAGGCGGAGGTGGCGTCGATTACTATCAGCATCTCCATACCCAGGCGGCGCATTTGAAAGATCACGTTGAGTTTCTTCCGCCTGTATTTTCTTACGCGGAAATCGTGAGCCGCTATGCAGGGATGGACATTTTCTGTTACCCCAGCATTGCCGAAAAGGGGGAGACCTTTGGCATTGCCGTGCTGGAAGCAATGGCAGCGGAATTACCGGTTGTTACTTCCAATCTGCAATGCTTTACCGACCTCGTGGATGAGGGGCAAAATGGTTATTTCTTCGACTATTCCCACCCGGATGCTCCTGTAAAACTTGCGGCTGCACTGATGCTGCTTCTGCGTGATGCGGACAGGAGAAATACGATGGGAAGAGCCGCTCGAGCGAAAGCGCGCTCTCTCGATTCCCGAAATATTGCCATTCAGCATTTAGACTGCTTTAAAAAGCTTCTGGATTCCCCTCTGTAATCGGCTATTTTGAAGCTGACAAGCTGGCCTCTTTTAAAAGGCCACCTCGAAAAGGCGCATCGGTCATTAACTTTTAACTAATGGAAACATCTAACGTTCCAGCTCCCGAATGGCGGCGACCTTCCGTCGCCCGGCGGAAGCAGCGTCCTGTAAATACTCCGAGTAAAAGTAAAACTGTGGCGCTTCCTCCTTCGCAGGTAAAACGCTTTCTGCAATGGGGTATTTATGCATTTTTTGCCTACGTTGCTTACATTGCTTTTCAG
This sequence comes from Chthoniobacterales bacterium, assembly GCA_039918055.1. Classification (GTDB taxonomy): domain Bacteria; phylum Verrucomicrobiota; class Verrucomicrobiia; order Chthoniobacterales; family JBDTJR01; genus JBDTJR01. The sequence continues at coordinate 16,454 of JBDSIH010000315.1, read as the reverse complement.
GGGAATGTTTCCGGAGCCGTGGCGGGTGGTATCGTAAATATGTGCGCACTGTTGCCGGCCGTCATGTGGGTTAGCGGAAAAGTATATGGATTTCCGATATATCCGCTCTACGCATCCATGTTCACTTCCGCATTCGGAATGCAGATGATGCAGAATCGGGAGCTGATCCAAAGAACACCGCCCGAACTTTTCTGGGTATCCGCTGCGGCTATTTCCGGCTTTCTTTTGCTGAGTACCGCCATCTGGTATCCGATGGTCAGAAAAAACCGCATACCTCCCGCCACTGTCATGGCGATCGGAGGAAAGCGCTCGCAGCCCGTCCTGATGGCCAGTCTGATGGTCTCCACGCTCTTTATTGTCGAAGGTGCCATGGGAGGGCTCGACTGGCTCGGCGGCTCCAGCACGGTTATCCGCGCTTTCATGTTTTGTTTGTCCGCTCTTAGCACTTTCATTCTGGCCTATGATATCGGTCTTGGAAAGTTGAAGCCGGGCATGAAGGCCATGTATATTTTTCTGGTCGGCATGACGATGCTTGCACACGCGAGTTCCTTCCTCCTGGTGCAGGCAATGGGAACCAGCCTCCTCTTTGTCGTAGGCTACATTATTGCCAGTCACAAAATTCCCTGGAAAGTCGTGATCCTTGGTTTTGCCACCATGTCTATTCTCCACTACGGAAAATATTCCATGCGCGAAAAGTACTGGCACGATGAGTTTGTGGGCAAAGTCTTTTCACCTTGGGAATATCCGGCGATGTATGCGGAATGGACGAAGTTCGGCCTGAATTATTTCTGGGGTCCTAAAAATTTCGATGAAGAACGCTCAAACCTCGTGGAGCGAAGCGGACTGCTTCACCTTTTCTTCTTCATCCAACAGGCAGATGATACCAAGCCCCTGCTGGGAGGTAAGACCTACGCCATTCTTCCGTCCCTTCTCGTTCCGCACTTTTTGAATAAAAATCGAATGGGCGTGCATGAAACCACTTCGATGCTGAATATTTACTTCGGTATTCAGAGTCGTGAAGATACGGAAAATACAACTGTCGGCTGGGGATTGTTTAATGAAGCGTATGCGAATTTTGGCTATATCGGTCTGGCCGGTCTGGCCCTCGTGCTGACTTTGTTCTTCGGAAAAATTACACAATACAGCATGGGCTGTCCGGTAACCTCGTTTCAGGGACTGATTGCGATCTCCGTCATGAATGTTGCCTATCAGAGTGAATTCAGTTCGGGCGTATTCGTAACCGTACTTTTTCAGACGATCGTGGCTCTTTTCGGTCTGCGCTTCATCATCATGCAACCTGTGAATCTTGATCGCACCAAGATGAGCACGGCCATGGGTGGTATTTAGTCTCCTTTTAATTCGTTTGCGGCTCGCCATCATTACAACTCACCCGGTGCAGTATTACGCACCATGGTTTCGTTACATCGCGACGAACACAAGCGTGACCCTGAAGGTTTTTTACCTTTGGGATTTCGGGGTAACAGCGCGGCATGACCCCGCCTTCAAAGAGAGTTTCCAATGGGACATTCCGCTAATGGAGGGTTACGACTCCGAGTTTGTTCCAAACACATCTCCCGATCCGGGCACCCATCACTTCAAGGGCATCAGCAATCCGGAATTGCCATTGCGCATTCGACAGTGGAAGCCCGATGCGGCACTCCTTCTCGGATATAACTATGCCAGTCTGCTGCGTTTTATCCTGACTGGAAATTCTGCCGGCATTCCCCTTCTTTTTCGCGGAGATTCCCACCGTCTTTACCCAACCGGCCGACCACTTCAGCGTTTTGGGAAATCCGTCTTATTGCGTTTGCTTTATAAACGCTTCGCCGCATTTTTGCCCGTCGGTTCTGCAAATGCAGACTACTTCCGCGCGTATGGTGTGCCAGAACGCAAACTTTTCCCCACTCCGCATGCCGTGGAGAATTCGCGCTTCGAATCCGCTGCGGCGAACGTTGATATTCCGAAATTTCGCGCCGAATGGAACATCCCCGCAGATCATACGGTTTTTTTATTTGTCGGTAAGCTGGAAACCAAGAAACGTCCGATGGATTTGCTGGAGGCATTTTCAAAATGTTCGGCGAAAAATATTACGCTCGTTTTTGCTGGCAGCGGTGAGATGGAAGAAGAACTGCGCAGACGGGCTGAAAATCTTTCCGTGCGGTTTCTGGGATTTCAGAATCAATCCGCGATGCCCGCTATCTATACGATCTGCGATGTTCTGGTCTTGCCAAGTTTTGGCTCTTACGAAACGTGGGGGCTTGCCGTCAATGAAGCGATGGCGTGCGGACGAGCAGCGATTGTCAGTTCCCATGTCGGATGCGCCCAGGACTTAGTGATTCCCAGCGAAACCGGATGGCGCTTTCCCGCAGGAGATGTGAATGCTCTGCAAAACTGCCTCGAAGACGCCGCTTCCGATCTCGTTCGTTGTAAACGCTACGGAGTTGCTGCGCAAAAACTCCTTAAAGAACAAAATAGCTATCAAACCGCAACTGAGGGATTACTTCACGCGCTGGAGAGTCTGTCATGAAAATTCAGATATGGGCGCCGGGAATGGACGGATCGGAGGGTGGCATTCAGGCTTACTCCTGGGAAGTTTATCAGGCTCTGCAAAAAATTCTTGGGAAAGATAATGTGCGGGCGATAAGCATTGGGGGTTCGCCGGATTCGGGAGTCATGGAGTTTTCAAAATATCCGAACCGGCTTCGCAACCCGCTTTTCGCGCTCTCCTGCATCGTCCGGGCAATTCTTGAAAAGCCGGATTACTTACTGCTGACGCATGTCAACCTGTGTCCGGTCGCCAAATTGGTACAAAAATTTTGCGCCATTCCCTACGGAGTAAGCATGCACAGCCTGGAACTGTGGCAGCTCCACGATGATTCGAAGCGCAATGCCCTGCTGCACGCAAATCAGGTATTTCCTGTCAGCAAATGGACACGCGATGCCGTGCTCGAACAATTTCCCGCGCTGAAGGGGCGTTGCACTATCGTTCCAAATACATTTGATGCGGAAAAATTTCCTCTCGGTCCAAAATCATCAGAATTGTTGCGCCGCTACAATCTGCCTTCGGACGCTAAAATTATTCTTACGGTGGCGCGTCTTTCCGCCGAGGAACGCTATAAGGGAATCGATGAAATTATTCATGCCCTGCCGGAAGTAACCGCGCAGGTGGAAAACTGCTACTATCTTATCGTTGGCCGGGGGAATGATCTTCAGCGCCTAAAAAAATGCGCTGAACTGGCAGGCGTGAAAGACCGTGCCATTTTTTGCGGATACGTACCTGCTGAAGAATTATCCGCACACTATCAACTCTGCGACGTCTATGCCATGCCCAGCCGCGGAGAAGGTTTCGGCATTACGTACCTGGAAGCGTTGGCGAGCGGCAAACCCACATTGGCGGGAAAGCTTGATGCTTCGCGTGAGGCATTGCTGGAAGGAAAGCTTGGGGTGCTTGTAAATTCAGGCCGCCCGGACGAAATTGCGAAAGGTCTTATTTCTCTTTTAAATAAAACGCATCCCAATCAGCAGCTCTTCAATCCCCAGTGGTTGCGGGAAGAAGTGATCCGCGCGTATGGAAGAGCAGAGTTTGCACTTAACCTTCAGAACGCTCTGAATATTAAATAACACGATGTGTGGAATTGCCGGAATATTTGGGTGGCGTGGCGAAGGCTCAGAGCTTGAGCGACGGCTTGCCCGCATGCAGGCGGCGCTCGGGCATCGCGGCCCGGATGATCGCGGGCTCTGGATTAATCAGGAGTCCACGGCCGGACTTTGCCACACGCGACTTTCCATTCTCGATCTCAGCGCGGCGGGTCATCAGCCGATGTCTACGATATCCGGCAGATTCGAGATTGCGTTTAACGGAGAGATTTATAATTACCAAAGTATTCGGGACAGACTGGAAGCGGCCGGACAGAAATTTCATTCCCATGGCGACACCGAAGTCATTCTTAACGCTTATCAGCAGGATGGAGAAACCTGCCTCACGCAGTTTGATGGAATGTTCGCTTTCGCAATTTATGATTCTGCGGAAAAGCACGGGTTTCTCGCGCGTGATCCTTTTGGGATTAAGCCCTTATATTACTACACTGAAAACGGACTTACCATTTTTGCATCGGAATTACGCACGCTGCTTGCTTCGGGCCTCATCGAACCCAAATTATGCGGTCGTGCGGTAGACAGTTTCCTGCGGTGCGGTTCCGTGCAGGAACCGGATACGATGATTGCGGGAATACAGTCTCTTCGTCCCGGAACGTATTTAAAATGGTCTGAATCCCGTGTGGATGTGAAGGAGTTTGCTGCCATTGATTTTTCGACCTCCACGGATGGGGCAAATGCGGTTGAGCGTGTCGGTGCTGCATTCCATCAGACGATTCGGAGGCATCTGGTCAGCGATGTGCCCGTCGGTATTTTTCTCAGCGGCGGAATAGATTCCTCCTGTATTGCCAAGGCAGTCGTTCAGGAAACAAGCCAGCCAACACAAAGCTATTCCATCGCCCTTCAGGATAACGCCTATAATGAAGCGCCAATCGCCAGAAGATTTGCTGCAGAGCTTGGAACACAACACCATGAGTATCTTCTCCGCGAAGAAGAAATTCCGACTCTCTTTTCGGAATATCTCTCCTCCCTCGATCAGCCTTCCATAGATGGCTTCAATACATTTTGCGTCTCGCGCTTTGCACGACAGCAGGGCGCGAAAGTAGTGCTTTCGGGATTGGGTGGTGATGAACTATTTGGCGGCTACGGAAGCTTTACCCGTGTTCCGCGATTACTTGATCTTTCGAAACGTTTCTATTTTGGAAGTCCACTTCTCAAATTAGCGGGAGGCATTACCGAAAGCACGATTACGAATTCCAAGGGGCGGCGTCTCGGTGAATGGTTGCAGAAGTCGCCATCCGCAGAAAATTCCTATCATCTCGTGCGATCAATTTTTTCAAAAAAGCAGGCCCGTCATCTGCAGATTGTTGCCGGTTCAAATTCTCCCGAAGAATGGATTGCGCCGTCGCCTCCTCATTTTTCCAGCGTGCAGGATCAAGTCAGTTATCTCGAACTGACGGGATACATGCGCAATCAGCTCCTGAAAGACAGTGATGTCATGAGTATGGCCCATGGATTGGAGCTTCGCGTTCCGTTAGTGGACTGGGAATTTTTCAAAACAGTTTCCGGTGTATCTCCCGAAATACGCTTTCAGCGCGGGAAACAATTACTTGTGGATGCGGCTGGAGGATTACCGGACTGGATTACATCCCCACCAAAGAAGGGATTTCTATTTCCCTTTGAGCAATGGAGTAATGTACTTTGGAAAAATTCCAAACCCTCGATTTTCGATGCGCACCTGGGCAACAACTGGCCATGGTATCAGCGATGGGCCTTACGGGTGCTGGATGACTGGATGCAAAGATACGGGGTGCATGCATGATTGAGTCCCCCGGAAAAACGTTCTGGCGACTTATTCTTTATCCCGTCGCCTTATGGCTCTGGCTGGCATGGTCATGCGCCGGAGAATGGCTGCGAAATCCGGATTACCAATACGGTTTGCTGATGCTTCCGCTGGCCATTTATTTTTTACTGAAGCGGGCACCGACGTTTTCCTTCCGCGAAGATAAGTATCCCCAACTTCCGCTGGCCTGGTGCATTTTATTTTTAACAGCGCTCTCAATTTTTGCTGTTGAACTGTTTCGTCTTTCTCCGCTTTATTGGAGATTACTTCTCTGGCTAATCGGGCTGCTTGCAACGCTCGCAAGTTTTTCGGCAGCGTCGATCCTGGGCGGCAGATCGCTCATGCGAGCCATCGCTTTCCCGGTTCTCTTCCTGTTACTGGCGATTCCGTGGCCTACCTTTCTTGAGCAACGGACAACCTTCCCGCTCATGAATGCCGTGGCGGACATTGTGGGGCAGACGGTTTTATTTCTCGGCATGCCTGCGCAGGTTTTTGGAACTACGATTACCCTGCCGAACTGCACGATCGGTATCGAGGAAGCCTGCAGCGGTTTGCGCTCCTTCCAGACCGCACTTGTTCTGGGCCTTGCTGCGGGAGAACTCTATTTTCTTAGCGTGAAAAGAAGGATCGCCCTTCTTTTCTTTGCCGCGTTTTTTGCATTTTTTGAAAATATCGCGCGCACATTTTTTCTTACCTGGGAAGGAATCAAGGGAGGAAAAGCACAGATCGAATATTGGCATGATCCTGCGGCATGGATATTTCTTCTACTGCTTGCCGGCGCTATTTTCCTGCTCGCAATCCTGCTCCGTGATCATCCCCTTGCGACAGATTCTTCCGTACGCAGGGAATATCCGTCTCCTTCCTCTCTACGTGTAAATATTTTATGGAGTCTTGGCCTTTGTGCATTTCTTCTGGCACAGGGCTGGTATCTGGTGCGGGGTGGTTGGCAATCCCACGAGGTTCAACGGATCGTTACTGAACGTGCGAGCCAGGCTTCAGGACTTGAAACGATTACCGTCCCGCCGGAGGTAATGGCCATACTCGCGCCGACGGAAGGTAAATATTTCCGCGCCCAGAGCGAAACCGGAATACCGCTTAGCGCTTACCATTTTTATTGGGCTCCATCCCGCACTACCGCATTTCAGGTCTATCACCGCCCGGATATCTGCATGCCCGGCGCAGGCTGGAAACAGGCCGGGGATGTAACACGCATGAACATTGATTCCGATGGTTTTTCCCAGCCGTGGTATGTGTTTCCTTACGAGCGTAACAATGTCCGTGCATTTCTTCTCTGGGGCGCGTGGTTGGATGGATCGCCGGTAGAGTTTCAATTCAACCGGAAAATGGCCATTCAGCAGAATGCGAGTCTACACTTTATCGCAAATGGAAAACGGAAAGTGAGTTACGAAGTAGCGGCCTTACTTATTCCTTATGATGGTCCTACTCTTCCGGAAAATCTCGCAAAAGAGGCCGTGCGTTTATTTTTTACTGAAAATGAAAATTCTTCAGGTCGTTGATTCCCTTAACGAAGGCACCGGTGGGACATCCTACTCCGTGAGCGAAGTCGCGGACACGCTGGCGGCTTCGGGATGTGAGGTGCGTTTACTTTCGCAGAATTATCCTGCCCTTGGTCCGCTTGTGCATCCCAAGTTTGCCGACGCAAGAATTACTACAGCAAGACCGTTACCGTTTCGTCTCGGCTCCTTAACAGGAGCATTCTTAAAAGAGCTAAATCAAGATGCTGCGTGGGCATCGATTATCCACTCCAACGGACTATGGCTTCCAACCAATCGTGTTGCCCGGAATGCAGCAGTAAGGCACGGAAAACCTCTCATCATTTCACCAAGAGGAATGTTCGAATTGTGGTCACGGCACTACAAAGTTTTTCGCAAACGCGTGGCCTGGCATCTTTTTGAAAAACAGAATATGAAAACTGCGGCTTGCTTTCACGCCACAAGCGAAGAAGAGGCTGCTACGCTTCGCACCTGTTTTGATACGCCGATTGCGGTAATTCCAAACGGTGTGGAGATCCCCAATCTGGATGCGCTTCCCGCACGCACGATTCTCGAAGAGCGTTTCCCCGCTCTGGAAGGCAAGCGCTGGCTTTTATTCCTTTCACGCCTTCATCCTAAAAAAGGCATCCCTGAACTTCTGAATGCCTGGAAAAGCGTCGCGTCCGAATTCCCCGACTGGCATCTCCTGATTGCCGGTGGAGATGAGGATAATTACCAAAGCAAACTCGAAACGCTTTCAGAATCATTAGGGCTTCAGGAGCGCCTCACCTTTCTGGGAAACATTGTCGACGAACTGAAAGCCTCCGCATTTGCGAATTCTTCGGTGTTTGTGCTTCCAAGCTATTCTGAAAATTTTGGACGCGTCATTGCCGAGGCGATGTCTTACGGCATCCCTGTCATTACCACAAAAGGAACGCCATGGAGCCTGCTCGAAAAAGAAGAGTGCGGATGGTGGATCGATATTTCCTCGCTTGAGGCTACTTTGCGCAAGTCTCTTGCAATAGATCCTGCCATACTTCGGCAAATGGGAAGCCGTGGCCGCAATGTTGTCATGACAAATTTTGGATGGACTGCGATCGCGACGCAATTTACGGAACTTTACCGATGGATTCTTAAAATGGACTCCACACCCCCAAAAAGTATTAGGATGAAGTGACAATGGACTTGCAGGAAATAACTCCCATGGTGCTTTGCTATAATGAGCACGAGAATATCCGGCGTTGCCTTACCCGGCTGACATGGGCCAAGCAGGTCGTGGTTCTTGATGAAGGAAGCACCGATGGATCTCATGACATCTGCAATGAATTTCCTAATGTGCGGATCGAGCACCTGCCGCGTGGACTAAGTCTCGCGGAAAAATGTGACCTCGGTTTGAAAAAAATTACTACCGAATGGGTTTTGTCACTGGATAGCGATTACATGGTTCCTGACATTTTTGTGAAGGAGATGGAAAGCCTGCATCCTTCGGAATCGACTGTCGGTTACCGCGTCCCTTTTAAACTGGCGTTTTTTGGAAGAGAGTTTCCAAATTCGCTCTACCCTCCGCGTTCGATACTCTACCGGCCAAAACTTGCTTCCTATACACAGGATGGACACGCACACCGCGTACAGCTGAATGGCGAAGTCCTGCCGCTGGATATTCCGCTTGTTCATGATGATCGGAAGTCGATCGGCCGCTGGTTTAATTCCCAGTCTCGCTATGCGCAGGAGGAAGCAGCAAAACTTTCACAGGCGTCATGGGAAGGCCTGTCCTTGCAGGATCGTTTCCGCCGAATGATTGTCGTCGCGCCTATTCTGGTGATTGGCTGGACTTTTCTGATAAAGGGAATGGCATGGCGCGGGCGAAGCGGTCTCTATTATGGATTGATGCGGGTTTGTGCCGAAGTCATGCTAAGTGTCGCGCTTCTGGACAGAATGCTGCGCGATCAAATCGAAAAAAATGAACCGTAATCTGGGCAACTTTACTACCGGAGGATTCACTCGCGGCGCTCCCTTGTGGATGGAAGCGCTGTGGGTTATCACGCGGTGTCTTTTCTTTACGACGAGCTGGCCCTTTCCTTCTGCTTTCAAAACTTTTCTGCTACGCACTTTCGGAGCTATCATCGGAGAGGGGTTGGTTATCCGATCTGGAGTCGATATTCATTTTCCCTGGCGGCTGCGCATCGGTTCCCATGTGTGGATAGGCGAAGGCGTAAAGATTCTCAATCTCGCGCCTGTGGAGATCGGTTCCAATGTCTGCATTTCTCAGGAAGCGTATCTGTGCACAGGTTCACATGATCACCATAAGGACACTTTCGATCTGATCACAAAACCCATTCACATTCATGACGGTGCATGGATTTCCGCGAGAGCCTTTATCGCCCCGGGCGTAACGGTCGGCTCGCACTCCGTAGTTTCTGCGGGAGCCATTGTTTTTAAGGACGTTCCCGAAAAGGTTCTTGTGCGGGGAAATCCCGCTTCCATCGTTCGCAATCTTTCCGATTCTTGAAACCCAACTCTGTCCTCTTCCTTCAACGGAGTGTCCCGCCGGATTCCAGTGCTGCCGGGCGTATTCTGATGGAGATGGCTACCGCCCTTGCTCACCGCGGGTGGAAGGTGGATATTCTCGCCACGCGCGTGCCTACGGATGCCGCTGTTTCCGAGTGTGTCGATGGCGTGCAGATTCAGCGCGTTAAAGCCCTGCCATTTACCCGCAAAAGTCTTCTTCGCCGTGCAGCTGCTTTAGCGAGTGTGTATCCTGTCTTTCTTGGCAAAGCCGTTCGGCTCAAAAAGCCGGATGTAGTCGTCTCGCTTACTGACCCTCCTCTGCTTTCCGTGATCGCAAATATTCTGTGTGGTTATTGGAAAGTTCCCCATGTGCATTGGGCACAGGATGTTTATCCGGAAACGGCTATTCAACTTGGCGTATTGAAAGAAGGAACTCTGCCTGCGCAGATCATGAAGAGCATCGCCCATGGCGCATTAAGAAAAGCGCAGTCGATTATTGTCATCGGGCGCTGCATGGAAAAATTTCTTCGCGCAAAAGGAATGACGCATTTGCGTGAAATTCCAAACTGGACAGATCTGTCTCTAATTTACCCGGATGAAAATGCCGGTGAAAAATTTCGCAAAAATCATGACCTGTCCGATAAGTTTGTGATTTTTTACATCGGCAATCTTGGTCTTGCGCACGGGTTGGAGTGGTTTCTGGAAACCGCCGCCCTGCTGAAGGAGCGCATGCCGGATGCCTGTTTTGTCTTTGCCGGAAACGGGCCTCGGCGCGCATGGCTCATTGAGCAGATTCGCGACAGAAAAATAGAGAATATTCGTGTCATAGATTCCATTGGAAAAAACGATCTCGCTGCCGCCTACTCTGCAGCGGACCTGCACATCACAACGCTGGACAGTCGCCTGCAAGGGCTTGTCGTGCCGAGCAAGATTTACGCTGCACTCGCATCAGGAAGGCCATGCGCCTTTATCGGACCCGCCGAAAACGAAGCCGCACAGGTAATCCTTGATGCCAAAGCCGGCGCTGCCTTTTCACCACAGGAAAAGGACGCGTTCATTAATTTTGCGGAGTCGTGCAAAGATCCCGCAGCGCGAAAGTATTACGGAGAGAATGCTTTTCGCAAGGCACAGACGTGCACGCTGGAAAATGCCGTTACTCAATTTGAAGCAGAGCTACTGAAGGTCACTTGCCGCGGAAAAACACCACCGCCAGGATCGTCTTCAGCACAATTTCCAAATCCAGAATCGGCGAGTAATGCTTAATGTAGTATAAATCGTACTTCAGCTTCTCAATCGTATCCTCAAGGTTTTCACCGTAGGGATAATTCAGTTGAGCCCATCCTGTAATTCCCGGTTTCACCAAATGGCGGAGGTGATATCCGGGAATTTCTTTTTCATACTTTGCCACGAGTTTTGTCCACTCCGCGCGAGGACCTATTAAACTCATATGTCCGAACCAAATATTCAGTAATTGAGGAAGCTCATCCAGCCGCGTGCGACGAAGGATGCCGCCTACCCGGGTAATGCGAGAATCTCCTTCACGGGTATAAAGATCATCTTTCCCCGGCGTGTGCACTTTCATGGTGCGGAACTTGAAAAGCGTAAACGGCTTGCCGTCACGCCCCGTTCTTTCCTGCAAAAAAATAATGGGGCCTCGGCTATCCAGTTTAATAAGAAGAGCCACGACCAGCATAAAGGGCAACGCCAGCAGAAAGAGCGTGCCTCCAAAAATCAGATCGAAGGAATCTTTTATGTAACGGTAATAAGAACGCCGCGCGAGATAGAAGTCCTGCTCAAGGGCCCAGGTAAGATTCAGGTTCAGCACAGGAACCTGCCGCCACCGCGTGGCATAAAATGCGGACAACGTGAAAACAGGCAAGTCCTCAAAATGAAGGCGGACAAGTCGTTCCATTAAAGAGGAATCGATACTGGAAGATTCCTCCATGAGCACAATCGCTTCATACTCAAACTTCACATCCACCCAGGGGACTTCCATAATGCCGATTTCTGCCAATGCGTTCTTCGAAGGCAATGCGGATTCCATCTCAAGGTTAACAAGCTTGATTGGATTACGCAGACCGGTCTGGTGATAATTTTTTACAAATTCCTGCAGGCTTTTGCTTTTTCCAAAAACCAAAATCGGCCGCTGTTCCCGAATCTGTTGATTTTTATTAGATATCCAAAGCCGCGTTAAAAGTCCGGGAATGAGAAATAACAGTGAGGCCAGAACCAAACCAAAGCGACTTTCAGGCGAAAAGGATTCGTACCGTGAAAGAACGACGTAAATCAAAAAGAGGCCGACGCATGAGCCGAGAAATACGGACAGAATAAATTCCGCCACATAGTTCAGTGTGCGATAGGCCGTTTCTATGCGGTAAGCTCCCGATATTCCTATCAGCGCGAGAATACTGGCCGTATAGCAAAGGATCTGAACAAAGCGATTCTCGGTCACCACCGCTCCAAAGAAGCCGCCACCGCCGACGCGCAGTGAATAGCCCCAGATACAAAGCAGCAGCAGTACACAGACATCGAACAGGAACAATAAAATCGCGACCACGCGGGGATGATCGAGAAAAAATGTTTTCCGCCGCCGTGGAATCACGTCCGATTCCTTCTTCAAAACAGGTTCCACAGAAACCGACTGTGAAGAAGCCGTTTTGAAATCCCCTTCCATTGACTACCTAACTTTTAACGGGTTTTTCCTTTTTATCCGTTTTTGAAGCGTATTCGTATTTGTAATACGGATAGTCGGTCGCTCCCCACTCTACGGAATTATAAATAATGCCCTGCACATTGGCGCGCCTGGCTTCAAGAAGAGACAACGCCTTTCGTGCCAGTCGGATTCCTGTGAAGGACGAGCGTATAACGAAGAATACGGCATCCACCTTAGGAGCGATGGTGCTGGTATCATCCACCGCTAACATCGGACAGCTGTCGAAAATAATGTAGTCAAATTTCGAATAAACATCCTGAAGGAATTTTTCGAATGCCTTACCGAGATAAAGCTCCGTGCCACGCGATACCATTCTGCCACGCGGGAGAATGGAAAGATGCCGAGCCACTCCGGTAACGAGCGCCGACTCCACGTTCACTTCGCCGGACAAAACATCACCCAGACCAGGCTCGGATTCGATACCAAAGAGCTTATGAACACTGCCTCTGCGCAAATCGCTATCGACCAGCAGTGTTTCAGAGCCGGAGGAAGCAAGTGCCACCGCAAGATTCGATGAAATGGTGGACTTTCCTTCTTCAGGAATGGAGCTGGTAATCAGGAATGTTTTCGGCGGACGCCCTTCCCACGGCGTAAAGAAGATCCAGGACCGAATCGTGCGGAAGGCCTCGACGAGTTGCTGGCGATCATCATCGTCATGCAGCACCGGGTTCAGCGCAAAGTTTGTTTTTGGAATAACCCCCACGACTTCTTCGTCGAAAACGGATTGCAGTTCGCTGATGGAAACAATGCGATCATCCAGGATTCCGATCAAAACCAGAATACCGAATCCGAGAGCAAGACCCCCAAAGCCGCCCATGAACATTTCCTTGATAAGCGGAGGACGAATTTCGCCGGGAGCGGACGCATATTCCATGATGGAAACAACGTCCTGCTGAATGTTCGCATTCACGTCCACGTTCTGCACGCTGGCTACGAGCTTTTCATAAAGCGCCTTGAGACGATCAACTTTAGCCTTCAGCCGTTCGAACTCACCCATGCGCTTACTAAGATCGAGTGCTTTATCTTCCCAAACAGCGATATCCGTCTTCTTGGTTTCAATTTCGATGCGGAGCGCGTTTTTGCGACTTTCAAACTGCTCGGCACTTTGTTCCTTCAGGATTTCGATGAGCTTCTGCTGCTGAACGATTTTTTTCTTCTCTGCGATCATTACCGGATGATCGTCTCTGTAAGTTTCCGATAGATTGCGGTTTTCCGCCTCGAGCAAATAGAGTTGTTGGCGCGCTCTCAGATATTCGGCGACGGGTCCGTTACTCACCACGTTATCAATCAACTGGGAATCAATTCCCCGCGCATTACTTGACCGGTCGGCAGCGGTGGGCACTTCCGAATTCTGAACAGAAGCACGGTCAAGATTTTGGTCCAAAGAAAGCGTTTCGAGCAATCGGTACTGCGTCTGAAGAGCGGCCAGCTGACGCTTGAGATCAGCGAGGTATTTTCCGGCGCTGTTTCCCTCTTCCTGGAGAAGAATGCTGTTGTTCTTTTTCTGCCATTCGAAAAGTTCGTCCTGCCCTTTATCCAGCTCGGTCTGCAAACGGGAAAGCTCTTCGGTGATTGCGCTTAGAGTGCTCTGGGATTTTTCCGACACCATGCTTCTGCGCAGAGCAATGTATTGCTCCATGATCGCATCCAGATAGGCCTGCACATATTCCGGCGAGGAGCCGGTGACGTTCAGCTGAAAAATAGCCGTACGGGGAATGTAGGATACCGCAAGCTGTACGGGTATGGGCTCAAGATCGGGACGCAGGGACTGCACGGTAGCTGTCGCGCGGCGCTGCACTTCCGCGCTCTGCATCAATTCCTGCTGAGTGCCAAAGAAGTTCATAACCTCTTCGCTGAAGACACTTCCTTCCGGCAGAGAGACTTTACCGCTGACAATAATTCTGCCTGCGGATTGATATTGAATAGGCTTGGAAAGAACGAGCCAGCCCTGAAGACATAAACCCGCACTAAGCGTCAGTGCAGGAATCCACCACCACCCAAACAAAACATTTTTGTAGCGAATAAATCGCGTGCGTAACTGCTCAGCTTTTTCCGGAGCGTTAAGACCTTCTGCTGTTGCATCCGTTCCTGGTGAAATTGTCATAATACTTTGAGGTGGGGACTAAAAATTAATCATTCTTTCCGGAACATAAACAACGTCACCGGCTTCCAGAATGATGTCTTTTTCCAAATGACCTTTTTCGATAATATCTTTTACATCCACCGTGGTCGTCGTGGTGGTATTATTAGGCATCTTTCTGAGAACGCGTACTTTACGCTTATTGGCAAAATCCGCAAATCCGCCGGCCTGGAGTATGGCGCTGCTTACCGTGAGTTTTTCCGTGCTGCTGGGAAGATCGAGTGGGCCCTGCGTTCTCACCTCGCCGGTTACAAAGACTCGTCCGCGAGGACCGGAATGAACGCTTTCAAGACCGACAATAACTGTCGCCTTTTTATAATAAACTTTTTCGAGTGCGACTTTTATATTCTCCGCTATCTGTTTGCAGTTCAGGCCCGCCGCGTTGATACGCCCGATCAATGGCACTTCCAACTCTCCGCCATCCGCAACACGTAAGGAAAGAACTCCTTCACCATCCTGTACCACGCGGTAGTTCACAGTATCCCCCGGTTCCAGTGCACGCTTGGTATCCAGATTATCCATCGAATTAATGGTTCCCACTACACTACTCGCGCCGGAAGGCTTGGCAGGGGCCGCAGGGGTCTTTGTATTTGGTCCGGCTTCCTGAGCGCAGACCAGAGTCATCAGCATGAGCTGACTGACGCAAATCAAAAGAAAGCGAAGTAATTTTTCTGAAGTGTTAAAATGCATATTGTAATCCTAGTATGGCGCGCAGCTGATTATAACTCTGCTGATCGAGCTCTGAAGCACGAACTATCACTCCAAATTCCGTAAATATATTTAGATATTTTACGAGAAAGTAATCAAATCTCAATTTGGCTCCGTACTGCTCATAGGTTCCCGTATCCTCTGAGTCCCCTGATTGAATGCCATATTGGAAGAAAGTATTAAAGGAAACATTCACTTTCTTATTCATTCTCCACGATAGGTTATAGTTAAGACCTGCGATATACGCGTAATTTGAGGACGTTCCGGGCGTTGCCTGCAGGGAGGCGTCAAGACCCTGGGTAAAATACTTGTTGAGGCGATTCCCAATATTCCACGTCAAATATGGGCCAACAAAGTTACCGCCCCCGAAATTCTGGGTCACATTCGTCTGGCCGTTCGGATTAAAGTTCACCGGCGTGGTATTATCGGGTGGCAGCCCGCTATCGCTAAAAGTCAGCACCTGCAACCCCCCCTCGATGCGAAAGGCGGTATAGCGTGAAAGCTGCCCCTGCGCGAAGAGCCCCGCAGTCGTATTCTGGTTATTATTCAGTACGGAGCTATCATAGGTCGTGATCCCCTGGGAGAGTCGTCCGCCGACAAACAAAGTGGGGTTAAGCATCACGCTGGCAGTGAGATAGCCTGTATAAGTATAGCTGTTGAGCCCTTGAAAATTGGAATTCATACTGAGCTGATCCGAGCGCTCGATACCGGCCTGAAGCGTCACCCGGTTCAAATCCCAGAGCACCGAAACACCCGCTATATTGTTGAAAATGCTGTAGCTCTGAACGTTTGCTAAAGTCGAATTATTCGCTGCGCTTCTCTGGGTAGAAGGCTGTTCGTAAAATCGAATCTTAATGTCATTATGAATAAACATATTGAATTCAAAAATGGTGTCCGGATCTACCCCGAGCTGGAATTGATTGTAACTGGGGTTGGACATATACTGGTCGTATTCCACGGAGAATTTTGCCGCCAGGTAGTTCCTTTTCGTCATCTTCCAAAATACCCGCATATCCAACGCAGGCCGGAAGATGATGTCCGGAATCGCATTCGTCTGAGACAGGTTAATATTGCTGTTATACTCCGTGGAAAACCGGGCCGCCAGGTACCACTCAGATTGGCCAATCCTGAAGTTGTAGCGATCATTTCCACTGCTGGGACCGGCAACTTCCTGTAATAAATGATGAAACGCGACGCTTCCCGCCTGTGAAGGCCGGGTGCCCTCCTGCCCATAGGAATACGTTGCAAATGCAACTAAAACGAGCAATGCGAAGACACCGATCCCGGGAAAATATCCATAGGATGAGTTCGGTTTAAAATTCCGCATGTTGGGGCAAGGTAAAATAACCCTAGATATACGTTATCTAGGGGTTGGTTATAGGCGCTCCCACAATAGGTAGTGGCTGCCTTCAAAAACAAGCGCTAAATGACTGTTTTATAGAGAATAATTTGGAT
>JBDSIH010000314.1:0-5637 GCA_039918055.1 Chthoniobacterales bacterium | reverse complement strand
TACTATGGCGATATGACGCGCACGGTTGTTCGCGGTCGCGCCTCGGAAGCGCAGCACCGCCTCTGGGCGACGTGTCTTGCCGGGCAGGCAATCGCCTTTGCGCAGATTGCACCAGGAGTGAATGGCGCGATCACGCACGAGAACATTAAGCGGTTTTTCACGGATGCGGGTTACCCCACGGTGCAGAAAAAAGGCCGCTGGCAGGGCTTCTTCCACGGCACGGGTCACGGGCTGGGGCTGCAGATTCATGAATCGCCGCGATTTTCTTCCACCGTGTTCAAGCCCGGGCAGGTCATCACGGTCGAGCCGGGAATTTATATTCCGGGAATCGGCGGCGTGCGCCACGAAGATGTCGTCGTCATTACAGAGAAAGGACACCGCGTCCTGAGCAGATTTTCAAAGCCGCTTTCTCTTTAAATGACAATTGACCGTTAACTTTAAGCAATCTGCCGATAGTGCGTTTTAAACGCCGGTGCTAGGAACAAGGTTCCATAAAAGGAACATGTTATGAAAACCGAAACCCTATCGCTCAAAGAACAGTGGACCGCGCTTATCGCAGCGGAACCAAAACTACGCATCCGTGACGCCGCCGCTAAACTTGGTGTCACCGAAGCCGAACTCCTTGCCACCCGTTGCGGTGGTTCGGGCGTCATTCGCCTTGAAGGCAACTTTAACGACTTCGTGAAAGAATTGCCCCGTCTCGGCGAAATCATGTGCCTTACGCGCAATGAGCATGCGGTGCATGAACGCTACGGAAAGTTTGAAAACGAAATCGAATTTTTTGCCAATGGCAGTATCGGCCAGGTAGCGGGACCGGATATCGATCTGCGCCTTTTCATGAAGCATTGGATTGTTGGATTCGCCGTTACGGACGAAACCGATGAAGGCCCACGCTACAGTTTCCAGTTCTTTGATGCGGACGGCACAGCCGTTCACAAAGTTTATGTCCAGGCAGAGGGTGATTCCACCGTCTACCATGAGCTGACGACAAAATACCGCAGCGAAAACCAGTCCACCGAACAGGTCACGATTCCAAAGCCTGCGGCAGAAGTGGAAAAGCCAGACAGTGAAGCCGACCTCGCAGGGTTCCACGCGGCATGGCTCGGAATGAAAGAGACACATGATTTCTTCATGCTGCTCCGCAAGTTTGGTCTCTCCCGTATTCAGGGATTGCGCCTCGCGCCGGAAGGCTATGCGACAAAGGTGAATAAATCCATTACCCGCACGCTGCTTGAAACCGCCGCGAAAAACCAACTTCCGATCATGGTCTTTATCGGCAGTGAAGGAGCGATCCAGATTCACACGGGTGAAGTGACGAATATTAAAATGTTCGGCCAGGAGTGGCTGAATGTTCTTGATGACCGCTTCAACATGCACCTGCGCGAAACCGGTGTGGAAAGCGCATGGATTGTGCGTAAACCAACACGGGATGGCGAAGTAACCTCACTCGAACTTTTCGATGTGAATGGGGAAAACATCATTCTCTTCTTCGGTAAGCGCAAACCCGGCCAGCTCGAAGACGAAAACTGGCGCACGCTCGTAAAATCTTTCCTGCCATGATCCGTTCCAAATTGTTCGTGTCAGCGATCCTGTCCGTAGTTCTGGCGGGATCGGTTAATGCGGAGCGTATTGTGTCCGTCGGAGGACCCATCACGGAAGTTGTCTATGCGCTCGGCGCACAGGATCAGCTCGTTGCGGCGGATACCAGTAGTGTATTCCCCGAAGCCGCGACGAAGCTTCCGCAGGTGGGCTATCAGCGGAATATTTCTGCGGAAGGCGTGCTTTCCGTGAAGCCCGATCTCGTGCTTCTTGCGGCAACCGCAGGCCCTCCTCCGGCCATAGAGCAGATCAAGACGACCGGGGTGCGCATGGAAATCATTCCCGAGCAATACACGCTCGAAGGCGTGCTGGAAAAAATCCACCGCATCGGTGACGTGATTGGAAAGAAGGCGGAAGCCGACGCATTGACGGCTAAGCTGGAAAAACAATTTGCCGCCGTTAAAAAGGACACCATCAAGATTCAGCCGAAGATTATTTTCCTGATGTCCCGTGGACCGGGGACTCCGGTTGCGGCAGGAAAGAATACGGCGGCGAACTCGATGATCGAGCTCGCGGGCGGCGTTAATGTCGTTACAGAATTCGATGGCTACAAGACGGTGACACCGGAAGCGATTGTCTCAATGAATCCGGATATTATCGTCACGACGACACGCACCCGTGATGCGGTCGGCGAGAGCAATCTCATCAAGAGTGTGCCCGGGCTGGAATTGACCACGGCAGGCCGCACGAACCGCGTCGTCTGCATGGAGGATCTTAAACTTCTTGGTTTCGGGCCTCGCACCGGTGACGCGTTGCAGGAGCTGAAGAAAGATTTCGCCTCGACAGCCGTCACCGCCAAATGAGCAAGGCGACATGGTTTCTCTGGAACCGTCGCCCGCTTTTCCTGTTGGTATTTTTGTTTTTCCTCGCGCTGGTGGCCATGGGGTTTTCCGCCTCGCGCGGGGCAGTTCATATATCCCTCCGGGAGGAAGTGGCGACTGTGCTCGCGCACGTGGGGATTGGTCATCCCGTCGATAGTCAGACGGCGAGCGTATTCTGGAATATCCGGCTTCCGCGTGTGCTGATGGGTTTTCTCGTCGGCGGAATTCTTGCTGTTTCGGGAACATGCCTTCAGGGATTGTTTCGTAATCCTCTCGCCGATCCCGGACTGATCGGAATTTCCAGCGGCGCGGCGCTTGCGGCCGTCGCGGTCATTGTCTTTGGGTCTTCAGTGCTGAGCCTGAACTTTCGCCAGGAATGGGGATTCGCCATTCTTCCAGTGGCGGCATTTGGCGGCGCACTTGGCGCGACATTTTTGATTTACCAATTCGCCACGATTGGCGGCGAGGTGCGCGTGGCGGCGTTGCTGCTTGCGGGCATCGCCATCAATGCGCTTGCGGGTGCGGGGATTGGCTGGATGTCTTATCTTGCGACGGAGGATCAGCTCCGCATGCTGACGTTCTGGGGAATGGGAAGCCTCGGCAGCAGTAACTGGATGCAGCTGAAAATCGCGGGCCCGATCATGCTGGCAATGATGGCGGTGACCCCGTTGCTTGCGGGCGGGCTGAATGCACTTTCGCTCGGTGAAGCGGACGCGCGGCACCTTGGGTTTTCCGTCACGCGGTTAAAGCAGGCGGTAGTGATTCTCTCCGCGCTCGGCGTAGGAGCTGCGGTGTCCGTTTCGGGAGTCATTGGTTTTCTCGGACTTGTCGCGCCGCATTTGTTGCGTCTGATGATTGGCTCCAATCATCGCTGGGTCATTCCGGGTTCGATTATTTTAGGCGGAGGGCTGCTCACGCTGGCCGACCTGCTGGCCCGCACGCTGGTAGTTCCCGCGGAGCTTCCCATCGGTATTGTGGTATCGAGTGTCGGTGCGCCGTTCTTTCTTTATCTGATGGTGAAGGAGAAAAAACGCTTACTTTCCTGACTATGCTGAAAGCGGAAAACATCAGCGTGCGCATTGGCGCGAAACAGGTTCTCAGGGCGGTGGATTTTTGCGTGCAGCCGGGAGAAATGCTCGCGGTACTGGGACCAAACGGCGCGGGCAAGTCCACGTTGATGCGCGTTCTTTCCGGTGATATTCCTCCAACAGAGGGGAAGACATTTTACGACGGGCGGGAAATTTACGCGTGGGATCGTAAGGAGCTGGCGTGCCGACGCGCTGTGCTTTCGCAATTTACCGAGATGCACATGCCTTTCCGCGCCGTCGAGATTGTGATGATGGGGCGTGCGCCGCATTCGCGGAATTCCAGTTTTGCAAACGATCACCGCATCGCCATGGAAGTGATGGAGCAGGCCGATGTGGCGCACTTAAGCGAACGCACGATGGATACACTTTCCGGTGGCGAGCAGCAGCGGGTGCATTGGGCGCGAGTGTCTGCGCAGATATGGAGGCCGCCCTCGGATAAGGCCTCGCGCTACCTTCTGCTTGATGAGCCGATCTCCAGTCTCGATATCGCGCACCAGCACAGTGCGCTCGCGCTGGCGCGCAAAATGGCGGACGACGGCATGGCGGTTTTCATCATCCTTCATGACCTGAATATTGCCGCACAGTACGCGGACCATCTTCTTTTCCTCAAAAACGGGCGTTCCATTGCATATGGCACCCCTCGCGAAGTATTGACCAGCGAGACGCTCCGGAAGGGCTTCGAAATCGATGCCATTATCAAAAACCATCCGGTCGATGGCACCCCCTCGGCGTTTATTCCCAGAAAAAGGCCCTAAAAGCGGGTTTTCTCTGTAAAAGCGCAATCTACCGCTAATTTTTCGCAAGCAGCTGATAGCGGGAATTTTTCTGAGAAGGCAATCTGCGTGCCTTATGAAACGAAATATTCTCGCGTTAACCCTTGCGGTCCTCGGTCTGTTCACCGCTGGAGCTTCCGCTCAGTTTATTAATTACACTTCCACTCTCGGCGGCAACACCAGCGACATTACTTTTGGAAATTTTACCGAGGAGAATCGCCCTAGTGGCGTGAGCACCAGCGTTGCGGGTACAGCCGGTCAATGGACAAGTGGCATTGCATCCGGCAGCCTGCTATTTTCCGGCGTGACGGGCTTCGAAAGCGATACGACGGACTTTCTTGCTTCGGGCTCCGGCGGTGGAATTTATTCTTTCTCCAGCAATACGCATTACCAGATCGCTTCAACCTCGGTGCTCCCGAATCTTGAAACACTGATCTTCCAGCTCTCAATTGCGGAAGGCACACCTGGAAGCGCCCTGTTCGCCGGTCCTACCCTGACCGTATTCGCTGGCTTGAGCAGCCAGAACCTCAGTGCCAATTATCAGGCCCTAACAGCACAAACTTCCGTGGTCATCTTTGGGATGCCTTCGAAGCTCGACAGCCTGGCCTACCAGTGGGATCTCTCCGGCATCGCCGATCCGATAACCGGATTCTCGATCGCGTGGCAGACCGATCAGCATGACATCGTTTATGGAATGGATGTCACGCAGGGAGATCGATTCGTTCAGGCCGTGCCCGAGCCTTCGACCTGGATGCTTCTGGGTCTTGGCTTCGCAGTAGTTCTTTGGAAATCAAACCGTCGTCTCCGTAGTTTGCCTACGTTTCTCAAAGGATAATCATGCATTCATTAATTCCGGCTTTTTCCCCCCGGAAAACTGCGAGAAACCACGGCTTTTCATTAGTGGAAACACTGGTGGCGACCGTGGTTATCACAGCAATTGCCGTAGTGGGAACAGGAACGGTGCAGAGCGCTCTCAATAAGGGCGCTATGGTTCGCGAAATGGGGTCGGCGAAGACACTCATCGGCGCGTACCTACAGTCTGCCAACGACAATAACGGAAAATTTTTACCGGGGTATGACCGCACAGTCAGCGAGTTTAACCTTCCGGATGGAACGGTAATCGCCGGTCCTCCCGCCCAGCGCTATCCGTACCGACTGGCTTCCTATTTTAATTACCGCATGGAGGGCACGGTCCTTGTAAATAAAAATACCAAGCAGGTAAATGCGGCTGATACTTATCGGCTGAGCTGCTATCCGGCATTCGGTATCAATTATATTTTTGTCGGGGGAGATATTTCCTCCAGCGGTCAATATACCTTCCCGGGTGAATGTGTGACTATACAGAGCCTGGCATCG
>JBDSIH010000313.1:0-5490 GCA_039918055.1 Chthoniobacterales bacterium | reverse complement strand
TAAGAAATATAACAATGTCACGACTGATGCCACCGGCCGTATTACCCATTTCGAAGAAAAGCCTGCAAACCCCACAAGCACTCTCACCGGCATTGCACTCTACTACTATCGCAAGGATGTGTTGCCGCAGATCAATGATTACATCAAGGAAGGCAACAATCCTGACCAGCCCGGCCGTCTGATTCAATGGCTCTATCCTCGCACCGAAGTGAATACCTGGAAAGTGCCAGGTGTGTGGTACGATATCGGAAGCAAGGAAACACTCGAAGAGGCGAACGAGATTTTTAAGAAGTTTGTCTAACCTCTAGTTGATGTCAGGAACCCGCATTTCGAACTTCGGAATGCGGGTGAATACGGCTTCTCCGTTATCTGTAACTCCCAGAAACGCTCCCTCCGCGACAGAGTCGCTGCCGATAATGTGGTAACTATTGTACGAAAAGCTCTGTCCTGGCTCGATGCGGGGAAACTCTCCTACCACGCCATCCCCCTCCACGGCGATGGTTTCACCGTTTGAATCCCGGACGACCCATTTGCGTCCTTTGATCGTCACTGCCTCTAATCCTTCATTGCTGATGGTTATAAAATAAACCATGGGGTAAGGACGATCCGACGGCGCTTCGAGATGCGGCGTATAGACTACGTCGTCAACTGTAACAATCAATTCGGGAAGTTCTCGGATGGAAGATGCCACTAGGATTTTTTGGTAGTTTGAATCGAAAGCTCTCTTAACTGACGAGCTTCCACGCCCGATGGCGAGTTCATCAGTAAATCCTGGCCCTTGCTGTTTTTTGGAAAGGCGATGACATCACGAATATTATCCGTGCCACAGATCTGCATAGCAAGACGGTCGACACCAAGTGCGATACCACCATGTGGTGGCGCACCAAAGGAAAACGCCTTCAGCAAATGCGCAAATAGCAATTCCTGCTTCTCTGCCGTGATGCCCAGCACTTCAAATAATCTGGCCTGTAAATCCTGTTCGTGAATTCGGATGCTACCGCCACCGATTTCAACTCCGTTAATGACAACGTCGTATGCTTCAGCGCGGACTTTGGCATATTCGCCGGCTTGGAGAAGCGCAAGGTCTTCGGTTTTCGGACGGGTAAACGGATGATGAACCGCATTCCATTTGTTTTCCGATGGCGAAAACGCCAGCAGCGGGAAATCCACAACCCATAAAATTTCAAGCTGTTTGGAATCTTTGACAAGGTTCTGAATGTCTGCCACTCGCAAGCGGATTCTGCCAAGCACTTCGCAAACAATATCCCACTTATCTGCGCCGAATAAAATCAGATCCCCTTCTTCGATTTTCATTTCAGCGGAAATCGCTGCCTTTTCCGCATCAGTGAAGAATTTCACAATGGGTGATTTCCATTCGCCGTTTTCGATTTTAATAAACGCGAGTCCCTTTGCGCCGTACTGCTTGGCAAGTTCGGTAAGCTCCTCAATCTGGCCGGTGGTAATGCAGGCAAAGCCTTTTGCATTGATGGCTTTTACACATCCTCCACTATCGAGGGCGCCACGGAATACTTTGAACTGGCTCTCCCGGAAAGCCTCGCTCAGGTCGCGCAGCTCTACGCCAAAGCGAAGATCGGGCTTATCGCTTCCATAGCTGTTCATTGCCTCGTCATACGTCAGGCGACGGAATGGTGTCTGAACTTCTGTTCCAATAGTCGTGTTGAAAATTTCCTTAAGCAGTCCTTCGATCAGAGTGATGATGTCTTCACGGGTAATAAAGGATGCCTCGAGATCGATCTGCGTCAGCTCGGTAATGCGATCCGCACGAGGATCTTCGTCCCGAAAACATTTTGCGATCTGAAAATAACGCTCAATGCCGGAAACCATCAGCAACTGCTTGTACTGCTGCGGCGATTGTGACAGCGCATAGAAGCTGCCGGGAAATACGCGACTGGGCACAAGAAATTCCCTCGCGCCTTCCGGTGTACTTTTGGTAAGCAGCGGCGTTTCGATTTCGAGGAAGTCATGCTTGTCGAGATACGCACGTGTTGTCTGAGAAATACGATGCCGTAGCGTGAGATTGCGAACCATCTCCGGACGGCGCAAATCGAGATAGCGATATTCCAGACGCAAATCTTCATTCTGGATGCGCTCATCTAAAGGAAAAGGAATCGGTTCGGCTTTATTTAAAACTAAAACCTTACGGACAACAATTTCGATATCCCCTGTTGGCAGCTTAGAATTCTCCGTTCCTTCCAGACGCTTCTCTACGCTGCCGGTGACCTGGATTACATCTTCCGTACGCAGGGTGTGCGCCAGTTCTGCAATCTCGGGATTTTCTTCCGGACGAAAAACAATCTGTGTGAGGCCATTGCGATCGCGTAGATCAATGAAGATGACGCCGCCGTGGTCGCGTCGGGTGGAGATCCATCCCGAAAGAGTTGCTTCTGTTCCTGCATTCGTGGCCCGCAGGTCCCCACAAGTATGAGTTCGATATTTCATGAAATTTCTTATTTGATTAAATCTGTTATCCGGTCGGCCAAAGCTTCAAGAGAAATAGTTTCTTCCGTCCGTGTAGAGAGATGTTTTAGCTTAATCACGGGCCATTCGTTTCCAATAACAACAGCCACCTTTGCCCCCGACTGCTCGGCATTTTGAAACTGCTTGCCCACCTTGCTGGCTACAAGCGGAAAATCGACGCGGCGTCCCGCATTGCGCAGATGCTGCACGATACCAAGTGCCTCAGGGCGGCGTGCTTCATCGGCAATCACCACATAGACTTCGCTGGCGGAAGCCAATAATAGAGCAGCTTTCATCGCCTCGGCGGCAGCCGGCACCTGGTCAATCAGGCTACCAAGAACGACATCCCCCATCCCAAATCCAATGGCGGGAAGATTTACCGAACCATCACTCAGGTCAGAAAGCAGACGATCATATCGTCCACCGCCCGCAACGGCGCGGAGCTTTTTGCTCCGGTCAAAGACTTCAAAGACAAGGCCAGTATAATAAGCCAGACCGCGCACAATCGTCAGATCAACTTCTACAAATGCGCTTAATCCCCTCGCCTCAAGATCAGCCATCAGTGCCGTGAGAAAAGATGGCTTTCCGTTCGCAATGAAATCCCGCACATCGGGCAATGTCACTCCTACTGTGCCAAGTTTTTCATGAAGTGATTCATCGGATTCTCTCTCCAGTTTATCAATAATCTGCAGAAACTCCGCCAGTGAGGCATCGCCTCCCGTTTTCTCGCGCAGAAATTCCGTCCAGGCATTGCGGTCACTCAAGCGAAGGACGACATCTTTTTCCGTAAATCCAAATGCACGCAGTGTATCCACCATGAGCGCAATCATCTCCGCATCTGCCGCCTGATTCCCCTCGCCGAGCAGATCGCAGTTTAATTGTAAAAATTCGCGACTGCGGCCCTTCTGCGGTTTTTCATACCGGAAAAAACTGGCGATACTGAACCACTTGAGCGGTTTTTTATAATGTGATTCCTTTGCGGCAACCATACGCACCAGCGTTGGAGTCATCTCCGGACGTAGTGCCACTTCGCGCTCTCCCTTGTCCGTGAAATTAAAAAGCTGCGAAAGAATTTCGCCGCCACTGTTTTTTTTGCGATAAAGATCCAGCCCTTCAAGCACCGGACCGTCGTACTCCACAAAGCCATAACGACGTGCGACTTTGCGCCATACGGCCGTGATATAATCACGGCGGGCGCAGTCTTCTGGGTAGAAATCTCTGAATCCTGGTAGTGTCTGCATCGGAAAAACCAACCTTTTTCGCGCAGGGACCGTCCGGGCGCAATCTAAAAACCGGGTCTTCTTGCCAGACAGAGCGGTTCTCGCTTTTCTATCGGGGCTGTGTTGAGCGAAATTAACCTTCATTTTTTCCGCTGTTTTGACTCCCTGAGCGTCGAATGGACGCCCGGCGTCAATCTGATCATTGGTGCCAATGCGCAGGGGAAAACCAGCATTCTCGAAGCGATCTGCTGCCTTCTCCGCCTTCAATCCCCCCGAACCAGCACCCTTACCGATACCGTAAAGCTAGAACACCCCGCCATCTCTCTTCAGGGCAGATTTTCCGATACACACCTACGTTTTGATTATCCGCCCCGCAGTATCGTTCTGGATGGAAAGCCTCAGAGCCGGGCGGGAGATTATTTAAAAACCGGCCTCGTCACCTGGTTTTCCAATGACGACATGGCACTCATTCGAGGCGGAAGCAGCGGACGCCGACGCTATCTGGACTTTATCTGCGCCCAACTCGACCCGTCCTATCTGCCGCACCTTCGCGCGTATGATCGCGCTCTGCGTTCCAGGAATTATCTTTTGAAACAAACACGTTCATCCCGGCAGGAAATCGAAGCCTGGAATGCGCCCCTCCAGGAATCCGGCGAACCGCTTTTGGAAGCGCGTGCCAAAGTTCTCATGGCGCTTGCACCCTATGTTCGATCCGACTCGGAATCCATTAGCGGCAGCACAGAGGAAATTCAAATTCTCTACAAACCGGGAGTGGAAGGAAATTTCAAAGAAGCTTTGGCAGCTTCCGTCGAGGAAGAGAAACGAACGCGTTCTACCATGGTCGGCCCGCACCGGGATGATTTTTATATTTCTCTTTTTGCCCGCGATGCGGCGAGCTTTGCGTCTGAGGGGCAACAACGCACAATTGCGCTTGCGCTGAAGCTTGCCCAGGTTCATGTCATTCATTCTCAAACAAAACGCATGCCGATTCTTTTGATCGACGATATTTTTGGAGAACTTGATCCCGAACGGCGCAACCGTCTGATGAATGTTCTCCCGTCATCCGCACAACAGTTTATTACGACAACGCATCTTACCTGGATGAAACCCGCCGCTTCCGCTTCCATTTTTGAACTATCCCATCGCACCTTAAAGAAAGGAGCTGCGTAATGAATTCGATCGAAGCCTGCATCGCGCTCAATATGGTTCCCGGCATTGGCCCCGTTCGTTTACGCAGACTACTGGAAATTTTTGAATCACCAGAGCGCATTCTGATTGCCCGTGAGGATGAACTTCGCCGCGCGGAAGGAATTGGAAGCGAGGTCGCCCATGCTATCCGGCATTGGGAAGACCACATGGATCTTCAGACGGAACTGAAAGCCGTTTCCGATGCGGGTGCAAAAGTCTTCACGCAGGCCTGTCCCGAATACCCCGCATTGCTTCGCGAAATCTACGATCCTCCCATTGTGCTTTATTGTAAGGGAAAAATGATCGAACAGGATCGAAATGCCATTGGTATAGTCGGGACTCGAAAGCCCAGCCATTACGCGCTGGAGTGTGCGAAAAAACTATCCTACCAGCTCGCCTACGCGGGTTTATCCGTCATCAGCGGTCTCGCACGCGGAATTGATACCGCAGCCCATCAGGGAGCATTGGCGGCGAAAGGAAGGACTGTTGCCGTCCTTGGCAGTGGACTGAATGAACTTTATCCCACGGAGAATGCCGCGCTGGCGGAAAAGATCTCTGAGAGTGGCGGCGCGGTTGTTACGGAGTTTCCCATGAACCGCAAAGC
>JBDSIH010000312.1:0-3473 GCA_039918055.1 Chthoniobacterales bacterium | reverse complement strand
CAATGCTGGGGGCATAGGAAACATAGCACGGCTCATGATAAATGACTTCATCCCCGGGATTAAGAAGCGCACGAAGTGCAATATCGATGGCTTCAGACACGCCGACAGAAACGAGTACTTCGCTGTGCGGATCATAGCTGAGCTGGAAATTTTTCTGAACGTAATCGGTAATCGCTTTTCGCAGACGCGGCAGGCCAAGATTGGAAGTGTAGCCGGTATGCCCTTTTTCCAGCGAATAGATCGCGGCCTCTCGAATATGCCAGGGCGTGGCGAATCCCGGCTCTCCAATACCGAGGGAAACGACATCATTCATCGTCTGCACCACTTCAAAAAAATCGCGAATTCCAGAGCGCGGAATATCCCGCACATGATCGGCCACACGTATACTCATATCAAAGAGTTTATGGTGTCACCGCCAGACGGTCCGGCGCCGCCGCTTCAGAGTCGTGATACGACCCGTTTTCCTTATACGTCTTCAGACGAAACCGCGTTGCGGTTGCCTGAACGGCTTCAATCGTACTGAGCCTTTCTGCAACAAAGGATGCAACCTTCTTTAGGTTATCACCCTCCACGACAATCAGGAGGTCATAGCCCCCGCTCATCAGATAACAGCTTTGCACTTCTTCAAACCGGGCGATTCGTGCTGCAATGCGGTCAAACCCACCTTCGCGTTCGGGGGTGATTTTTACTTCGATCAAAGCTACTACGCGATTGGTATCCCACTTCTCGCGATTGATCACCGCGTGGTATCCGAGAATAATACCGTCCTTTTCAAGTTGGGAAATTTTCTCATTTACCTGCTCCACGGAAAGGTCGAGCTGACGCGCGATATCTTCTCTCGGCGTCAGTGCATTTTTGTGAAGGATACGAATCAGCGCGTCCATGACGAAATCTTATCGAACCGAATCGAAGGAAAAGCAAGCTTAGATGCTCGTCGGATACGCCGAATTAGAGATGTGTAATCGGAATTGAAGTTTTCCAAAAAAAATGCTTAGAGTAGAGGCATGAGCAAAACTCGTAAAAAATCCGTAAAGAAAACTGTGAAAAAAGCTGTCTCCGCCAAGCGTCCTAAAGCAGCTAAATCCCCCAAAGTGACGACCAAGCGTAAAGCCGCAGCAAAGACCAAACCTGCGGGCAAAACAATCGTCAAGCGGATCAAATCGAAGATTCCAAAAACTCCCTCCTCTGCTGTCCATCACGTTGCTGGTTCCGCATTGAAGCTGGTTGATCAGGCCGCTTCCCTTCTTCGCCTGGGCATCCGCAACAGCGCATCCCAAACCGAAAAAACCCGTCTTGAAACTAAAAAGCGCGCGCTCTCCCTCGTGAGCAAGGCCTCCGAGCATCTCAATAAAGCAGTCAACACCGGCACCGGTGGCGTCCGTGATATTATCGGCAGACTTTAATCCGCTTTTAACAGCCTAACTTAAAACCTCCGGTGGATTTCCGCCGGAGGTTTTTTATTTTAAAGACGGCTACAACCCGCCGTGCTTCCAAATGGAAAATACCAGTCGGACGCACATGAACATACCAAAGCAGACGCCCAATGCGCCGATAACGGATATGCCATGAAATCGCGGAGGAATATGGGAGAGCACTATGATGCTCGAGCATATCAAAACCGATGCGGAGAGAATGGCATTTGTCAGGCGATTTGCCACAGAATCAAGTGTCTTACGCAGCGGCTCGAATCCTTCCGGATCGAACTTGTGCTCCATAGGAATACTGTAACGTCCCCGTTTCAAGCCCTCATAAAAGGTGCGGAAATCGTGCGGAAATACTTTAAGGAAATCCACCGTCTCCCCAAAGAGATGTCTCAGTAGCTGAAGCACTTCTTTCGGTGAATACTTATTCTGAATGACCTTTTTTGCATAGGGCTCACCAAGAACGATGAAGTTAAGATCAGGATCCAGCGAACGTCCAATTGCCTCAACCTGCGCCAGCGCCTTGATGCCGAGATAGAAACTCGCTTTCATACGCAGCTTGTTTTTGCGCAAAAGCTCCAACAGTTGATTCAGCACAAATCCGAGATTAATATCCTTCAGAGGCTGATTGAGGTGCTCGTTGGAGAAGTTCTCCACATCGGCTAGCATCTGCTGCTGATTACTCGCAATCCCCTCGTCGGACATTTCCAGAATGGATCGCATGGTCTGCTGGTGATCCTTTTCCGCAAGCCCTGCAATCATGAGGGCAATACTCTCACGGAACTCCGGCGTGAAATCTCCCATCATTCCAAAGTCGTAGAGCCCTATCACCCCGCCGGCCATAACGGTCATATTGCCCGGATGCGGATCGCCATGGAAAAAGCCGAAATCGAAGACCTGCATGTAAATCAGGTTCGTAACCTTCTGCGCCAAGGCAACGGGATCCACCTTGTGTTTACGGAGAATATCCACATCGTCAATACGCCAGCCGGTGATGAACTCCATGACCAGCACGCGTGGTGAGGAAATTTCACGAAATACCAGCGGCGCCTTGATATCTGAATTATCTTCAAATTGCCGGGTGAAACGCTCGACATTCTGCGCCTCATTATTGAAGTCGAGTTCCTTAATAAGAGTTTTAGAAAATTCCTCGACGACTCCCACAGGATTAAGTCCGCCGCTTTCAGGGACGTGCTTTTCAACAAATTTTGCCAGGTCAATCAGGATGGCTATATCCAGCTCAATAGTTTTCTCAATGTCAGGACGCTGCACCTTAACAGCTACCGTCGTACCATCCTTCAGAATGCCTTTATGCACCTGCGCCATGGAGGCCGCGCCGATGGGTTCATCTTCAAAAACGGCAAAGACATCTTCAATCGAGCGGTTAAGTTCGTGTTCAATGATTTTGCGCGCATCCTTGCTCGGGAAAGATGGCACCTCATCCTGAAGACGGCTCAGCTGCTCAAAATACTCATCGGTAATCAAGTCACGACGAGAACTAAGTATCTGACCGAATTTTACAAATGTCGGGCCAAGTTCTTCCAGGCTTAGACGAAAACGTTCCGGCAGCGGCTTATTAAGAATTTCCGATTTACGAACTGGCAACTGCGCATCTTCGATTTTTAGAAATTTCTGAAGGGCGACGAGCTTTAAGACATCTGCCAGACCGTATTTGAAAAGAATGTGGAAAATCTCCCGATAGCGTGGGATGTGCGCATAGAAGTCGACGGCGGACTTAATGGTGTTAAATATCACGCAGTCCTTTTAGACCGACAGAGTCTCACTGCCCAGCCCGGAATGCTAAAAAAGGAGAAACAAAGCCCTAGGCCGTTAATCCATGAACCACCGCGCCCACGATTACCCCATAGATAATGTGCGCAAATAGTTGCATCAGGCCGGTCATCGGGCCCCGATCATGGTATTTGGTAACCGGATGATGCTCCATTACCACTATGGTGACCATGAGCATCACAATGATGCCATGAACAAGACCCAGCATGCCGCCCATCATGAAATTGACCGGCATCTTTGCCAGGTGAAGCGCCACTACAT
>JBDSIH010000311.1:0-13368 GCA_039918055.1 Chthoniobacterales bacterium | reverse complement strand
ACAAAGAGCATTCGCAAGCTGCTTGAGATTACCGAATACCGACGGGGCAAGCAGATCGAGTATAATACGAAACATGGCATTACCCCCACCTCGGTAAAGCGGGCGGTGCAGGAAAGTCTGCATGTTATTCTCAAAGGCAAGCAGCTTGAGCAGAGTCTCGTACGCGAAGATGCGGCAAATTTTGATGTGAATGAATTGATTCGGGAGCTGGAACGCGAGATGTCGGTCGCTGCCGGCAATCTGGAATACGAACGCGCGGCGCTTTTACGCGATCAGCTCCGTGAACTTAAGGAAGGCAACGGCACGGCTACTCCCGCAGACTCCACACGGAAATCCGTCCGTTATTCCGGCTCGAAGTATGGACGGAAGTCTGCTAAACCAGGCGCAGTTGGAAAAAAGTAATGAGCACAAAGTCCGTGGCCAAATCCGAAAAATCCTGTCATTTCCTGACCGGCTCCGATGAGTCGGAGGTGAAGCGCCATGCCCAGCAAATGGCTGCAGAGCTCTCCCCGGAAGGCAGCGGAGATTTCGGTCTGGAAACCATTGATGGTGCTGTTGATAACGTGGACCAGGCCGTTACCAAAATCGAGGACGCCATTCAGGCGCTTCTCACCGTTCCTTTTTTTGGTGGAAAACTCGTCTGGCTAAAGAATGCATCCTTTTTTTCCGACGGCGTTATAGGACGCTCGGAAACGGTACAGGGAAGCATTGAGCGCCTGTTGGAGTGTGTGAAGGCCGGATTACCTTCTGATGTTAAATTTCTGATTAGCGCACCCGAGGCGGATAAGCGACGCACCTTTTATAAAAGTTTTACAAAGCTAGCGGAAGTCCAGGTCTTCGACAAACCAGACATCGGCTTTGGCGGCGACGAGTCGGCGCTTATTGATTTTGTGGCCCAACGCGCACGCGACCGTGAGCTTCGCTTTTCCGAGGATGCGCTTGAAACATTTGTTGCCAGAGCCAGTAACGACACGCGCCAGATTGATAACGAACTGGAGAAGCTTATTCTTTTTATAGGAATGTCCCGCGAGATAATGGCAGATGACATCCGTGAAGTCGTTCCCACAACCCGCGAAGGTGGAATCTTCGACCTCAGTAATGCCATTGCAAAACGAAATCTTGCCCTCGCCTTTCAAACGCTAACCCAGTTACTCCGCCAGGGAGAAAGCGCGGTCGGGCTTCTTCTGGCAGCCATTGTCCCTACGGTTCGAAATCTTCTCATGGTAAAGGATCTGATTGAACGAAACCGCCTAACCATTCCCGCGCAGGCACATCACTTTTCAGGAATTCTTTCCCGCCTTCCCGCTGCGGCTACCAGTCACCTTCCCAGAAAGAAAGATGGATCGCTGAATGCCTACCCTCTCGGCATAGCAGCAGTAAACTGCCGCCGCTTCAGCCTCGCTGAATTACGCGACGGGTTTGACGAGTGCTTCACGACAAATGTGCAGTTAATTTCCAGCCAGACTTCCGAGGCCGTCGTCCTTCAGCGGCTGCTCTTTAAGCTTCTGGCAAAGATAGACAAGTAAGGATTCGTTCCCGGGGCATTTGGGAGCAAATAAAAGTTCGGCTACGCTCTAGACGAAACTGCGGTCTTCAGGCAAATTACCTTCCTGCGCTTTATGAAACTCCAGAGACATTCACTTTTCAGCATTTTTCTCTTTCTGGGAATTGTCTCTTCCTCCTTCGCTTCGGAATCGCCGACATTTACCTTTCAGCCTGCGCAGCCACTTCTGGAAGACGTAGTGACTATTCGCGTGACGGGTTTAAATCCAAAGGAGCGCATCCAGATCAATGCCGTTCAGAAGGATGAGCTTGGCCGTTCCTGGCAGTCTTACGCAACTTTCGAGGCCGATAAAAAAGGCGTTGTCGATATCGGAAAAGTCGCACCTCTCGCAGGCAGCTATTCGGGCGTGGATCCAATGGGTTTATTCTGGTCGATGTATCTGAATGTCCTAGAGAAACAGCGTTCATCTTATTGGCATACTACGCTTTCGCCCATCGAGGTGACCTTCACTGCAAAACGCAGCGAAGGAAACGCCGTCACCGGAAAAGTAATTCGTCGCATTATCAAGGACGGGATAAAGAAAATCGAAATACGGAATAACGGTGTCGTGGGAAATCTTTTTCTTCCCGCCGGAAAAGCACAGCATCACGGAATCATCGTACTCGGAGGCTCGGAAGGTGGTATTCCCAATGATGCGTACGTAGCGCAATTCGCAAATAAAGGATTTGCGGCATTTGGTCTGGCTTACTACCGCGAGAACGGACTTCCCGCTCACTTTGCCAATATCCCAATGGAATATTTCAGAAATGCCATTGATGCGTTAAAGGCATATCCAGATGTGGACTCATCTCACCTTGCAATAGTGGGCTCCTCTACAGGAGGGGTTGCCGCTTTGCTTTGCGCTTCTCAGTATCCCGACATTAAAGCCGTGATCAGCATCATTGGCGGCGCCATTCTCTTCCAGTCCATTGATCCCGATCCTTCGGTCAAGGGTATCCAGTCCAACTTCACACTCGGTGGAACCCCCCTGCCCTTTGTACCTGTAAAGTCTCCTGAGCTTACGCCGGAAAATCTGAATACGGCTTACTATCTCCGTATTTTTCTCAGTAGCTTATTTGCCACTTCGGATAACCTTGTTGAGCAATCCACCATTTCCGTGGAAAGAATAAACGGGCCAATTTTACTCATTGGTGCAAGTAACGATCGCCTGTTCGGTTCTGCCTTTTTAAATTCCAAAGCCTACAACCGCTTAACGACAAAAAACTTTGCACATCCCTACGATGTCATCAATTACGATGGCGTGGGTCATACACTCGGAGCGGCGGGACTTCCCGGTACGCCGACGACTATTAACAGCGAAATTATCGAACCTTACGACATCGGCTATGAATACGGCGGAAATCCAAAAGATACCGCCAGAGCCCAGACTGATTCGTGGAAAAAGGTATTTGAATTTTTGAAACGCTACGTGACGGATGCAAAAAACCAGCCGTCGACATAAGTAATATGACATTTTCCCAAATCCGTCTTAGCGCCATTGAGAGGCCATCCGCTGCATTGAAGCAGTTTGAAGGTTTATTGAAGCCAAAGACTGATCTCGAACTTGAATCCATGGCGCAAAATGCCGCGCGATTGACACGCCAGCATTTCGGCAAGGCTATCCGTCTATTTGCGCCCCTTTACCTTTCCAACGAATGTATAAATTCGTGTGCCTATTGCGGTTTCTCACGGGAGAATTCAATTAACCGCGTGACGCTAGAAGTGAATGAAGTGCTTACCGAAGCCCGGCACCTCGCGCAGGAAGGTTTTCGCAATATCCTATTGGTGGCGGGAGAACATCCGAAATTTGTCTCCAATGGCTATCTGGAACTTTGTATAAGCAAACTGGTGAAAGAGATACCGAGTATTTCGCTCGAAGTCGCTCCGATGGAAACGGCTGAATATATTCCGATGGTAAATGCCGGCGCGGAAGGTCTCATTGTTTATCAGGAGACGTATCACGAAGCAACTTATGCCACCGTTCATGTCGCCGGACCTAAAAAAAATTACAGCTGGCGGCTGGACACCATCGAGCGCGGCTATGAGGCGGGCTTCCGGCGTCTTGGCGTAGGTGTATTATTTGGACTTTGGGATTGGCGGGAAGAAGCCATGGCACTGGCCGCACATATCGAGCATCTTCAACGCACCTGCTGGAAAGCACAGATCACCGTCAGCCTGCCGCGTCTGCGTCCCGCTGCCGGAAGTTTTGAGCCGACACATCCGATTTCCGATCGGGACTTTATCCAACTCATGTTTGCACTACGCCTTGTATTTCCACACGTGGGCATTGTGCTAAGCACGCGGGAGCCCGAGGCACTTCGCGATGCCATCATTTCTCTTGGGGTGACCATGATGAGCGCCGGAAGTCATACCGAACCGGGTGGCTATACCGGACAAGGAAAAGAGAATCTGCATCTTACTGTGCGGGGAAAAGCACTTCCGGCTGCAGTGGATGCGGAGTTTGCAACCGGTCAGTTTGAGATTTCCGATGAACGCTCGGCCGCGCAGGTGGCTGACCGACTGCGAAGTCTCGGGCTGGAGCCAGTATGGAAAGACTGGGACCACGCCATCTTGAATTCGTGAAAATAATTCTTAACGGAAATTCTTATAGCGTAACGGCCAGCGGCAATGTGCGCGAGCTGGTAAAGGAACTGGACCTGCATGAAAATACAGTTCTTGTAGAATACAATGAAATCGCCCTACTGCGGGATGAATGGATCAACTCCTTACTCCATGAAGGCGACCATATTGAAATTCTGCGTGTAGTTGCAGGAGGGTAGTAATTTATAACCATGGGAAGAATCACGCCCGAGTGCATTGAGCAGGTCGCCGCCGCGAACGATATCGTGGACGTGATCGGGAGTTACTTTCCCCTAAAAAAAGCGGGTGCAAATTGGATGGCGCTCTGTCCCTTTCACAAAGAGAAATCCCCTTCCTTCAATGTAAATCCACAACGCCAGAGCTATCACTGCTTCGGGTGTCATGCGGGTGGCGGGGTCATCAAGTTCGTCATGCAGTATGAGAGTCTGGATTACCCGTCTGCGATTCGTAAACTGGCACAACGATCTGGCACACCGATTATCGAGGAAGCAGGCGGATCCTCCTCGGATTTTGCCCAACGGGCTGGCGAAAAAGCGCGCCTACTCGCGATCCATCGCGAAACGAGCGATTGGTTTCACAACCACCTGATGAAGAAGTCATCTGCGCAAATTGCGCGTGATTATTTGAAATCACGCGGTATTACGAAGGAAGTGGCAGTTCGCTGGAAGCTCGGCTATGCCCCGGATTCGTGGAGCGACCTGTTAAATTTTCTTCAGGAAAAGGAATTTCGCCTCGATGAGATTGAAAAAAGCGGACTCGTCGCCAAAAAGGATAATTCCTCCGACCTGTATGACCGTTTCCGCGGCAGACTCATGTTCCCGATCTGTAATGAGATGGGAGAAGTCATTGCTTTCAGTGGACGCGTTCTCGATCCGGAAGCGAAAACGGCTAAATACGTCAACTCGCCCGAGACCTTTCTCTTCAGCAAGGGCCGTATGTTATTCGGCCTGGATAAAACAAAGAGGGCTCTCGTTGATAGCAAGACGGCCATTGTCTGCGAAGGACAGCTTGATTTGATCACCTGTTACGAAGCAGGCGTGCAAAATGTCATTGCTCCTCAGGGAACGGCATTTACCGAGCACCAGGCCCGTGTAGTCCATCGGTTTGCCGAAACTGTCATCTTGTGCTTCGATTCCGATACAGCGGGACTAGCGGCTGCAGAGCGCTCCTTGCCTGCGCTTTTTGGCGTAGGACTGGATGTTCGTGTCGCCGTAATGCCGCAGGGTGAAGACCCTGATTCGATGATTAACAAAAAAGGCGTCGAAGCTTTTCAGGAAATTCTGAATGGCGCGAAAGACTTTTTCGATCATGCAATCACGCTCGCGACTCGTGAAGATCCTGATATGTCGCCGCGCACAAGATCCAGTCTCGCAAAACGACTGGCGACATTCCTTGCACTGATTGATGATGTCGCGTTGCGTGACGCCCATCTTCAAAAAATCAGCACCCGCCTGCAGTTGTCCACTGCGATGCTGATTGATCTCGTGAATGCGGCTTTCAAGAAACCAAAGGATGATCGGGCACCCCAGGAGGCTGAACCGGCGATTATCATTCGACTCTCTTCCGGCGAGGAAATTTTATTACGTGCGGCACTTTCCAGCGAGGCTGTAAGAACCTGGCTGAACTCGGTGAATCTCGCAGAAGCCATCTCCCTGTCCCAGAATCAGGCCATCTTTGAGAAACTGCGGACCGCCAATTTCCCGGACGACGATCCACCATCCTTCAGCCGCTTTCTGGCCACCCTGCCCGAAGAGGCTCTGAATATCGTTAATAACGTCGAATTGCTCCCCGACCGCACCAAGGCGGAGCTAATTGCAAAGGATTGCTGGAACGGCATTTTGGCCGAAAAACTAACCGAACGCCGCCAGGTTCTGGAAAAGCGCCTTGGCTCTCAGGGCCTGCCCGCGGACGAAGCTACTGTTATTCAGAAAGAAATCCTTGACCTGACCCGCCGTCTAAAGGATATTCCCCGGTTCTCTCGGTGGGCATCTATTCCTTCCTGAGGAGGCCATTCGTGACCATCAGCCATTATGGGGAAAATTATCAAAAAAAAGTCAAATAAGCCCGTCAATAAGCTCGTAAAAAAGGCCCCCGTTGCCAAAAAAACGAGCAAACCGGCTCCTAAACCCAAAAAAGCCAACGTTTCTGCCAAGGAAGTAAAAACGGCTACCCCTCCCCCTAAAAGTAAAATTTCTGTTCCTGTCAAAGCCAAGGAACAACCAAAAGCAGCACCCGTAGCGCCTGTTACTCCTACCCGGGTGGCACGTCCTAAAAAGGATGAAAAGCCTGCCGTTGCGACGGGAAAACTTAAAGATCCCTCCCTTTTCGTCCTGAACGGCGAAAATATGGATCCCCAAAAGGTTCTTCAGGAGAAGATTAAAGACCTTCTTCGTCTTGCGAAAGAACAGGGTTATATTACCTACGACGATCTCGAAGAAGCTCTTCCAGATTCTGTCAATGATTCCGAAACTGTCGAAATGGTCATGGGTCGTCTTCGCAGTCTTGAAGTCGAAATCATTGATGCTTCAGACGTAGATCGCTTTAAATTTGGAAAGAAAGCCGACGAGGAAGAAGAGGAAAAAGACGAGAAGGTTGATTCCAAGCTCGATATCCTTGATGACCCGGTCCGAATGTATCTTAAGCAAATGGGACAGGTTCCCCTTTTGACCAGAGAGCAGGAAGTAGAAATTTCCAAGCGTATTGAAGATGCAGAAAGCATGGTTCAGACGCATATCTATAGTTACGGCTTTATTGCCACGGCTCATCTTGATCTCGCGCAGAAACTCGTGGATCAGCGTGAACGTTTTGACCGTGTAATTCTGGATAAGAAGATCGAAAGCCGGGAGCGCTACATGAAGACCCTCCCCAAGCTTTGTCAGATGCTTAAGAACCAGGCGGATCAGGCAGCAAAACTTTACCATAAAATTTCCGCCACAAAGACCAGGCCGGAAAAAGACGTTAAGGCTTTTGAAAAATCGCTTCAGACGCTGCAAAAGAGCTACCCTAAATTTTACTTCAAACAAAAAGTCATCGAAGATTTCGTTCAGCTCGCTGATGAAAACCTTCGTGCTTTCCAGGTTCTTGGTGGCGAAAAACACAAGAATTCTCCGGTCGATAAATCGGTAGATCCCAAAATAAAGAAAGAAGCTCAGAATCGCCTTGAGGAACTTCAAAACAGAATTTGGATGCATCCCGAGGAATTCATTTCTCACCATCGCAAGCTTAAGGAATATCACCGTAAAGCGTTACGGGCTAAAACGGAGATGGTGGAAGCCAACCTTCGTCTGGTTATCTCAATTGCGAAAAAATATACCAATCGCGGCCTTTCCTTCCTTGATCTTATTCAGGAAGGCAACATGGGCCTGATGAAAGCGGTCGAGAAATTCGAATACCGCCGCGGTTATAAATTTTCAACGTATGCCACTTGGTGGATCCGCCAGGCGATTACCCGTTCGATTGCCGATCAGGCGCGGACGATTCGTATCCCTGTCCATATGATCGAGACGATCAACAAGCTGATCCGTGTGCAGAAGCAGCTTGTTCAGGAATATGGACGTGAGC
This sequence comes from Chthoniobacterales bacterium, assembly GCA_039918055.1. Lineage (GTDB taxonomy): Bacteria > Verrucomicrobiota > Verrucomicrobiia > Chthoniobacterales > JBDTJR01 > JBDTJR01. Next base: position 5,663 of record JBDSIH010000311.1, on the reverse strand, counting down.
CCTCCCCGGAGGAAATTTCTGATGAAATTCAGCTCCCGGTTGAGCGTGTGCGAGCCGTCCTTAAGATGGCCCAACAGCCAATTTCTCTCCAAGCCCCTGTCGGAGACAGCGATGACACCAGCTTCGGCGATTTCATCGAGGACAAAGGCGCGGAAAATCCTGCTGATCAGGCCGCAATCGTTTTACTGAAAGACAAAATCCGAGACGTGCTTTGCACTCTTACCGAACGTGAACGCCAGGTTCTGGAACAACGTTTTGGCTTGGTAGATGGCTACAGCCGCACTTTGGAAGAAGTCGGACGTCAGTTTAAAGTCACCAGAGAACGTATCCGTCAGATCGAAGCCAAGGCTTTGCGTAAAATGCGTCACCCGACTCGTATTCGCCAGCTTGAAGGCTTCCTGGAACCTCAGGATTTTTAAACTATTTTCCTCTGTAATAAGGGTAAAGACCTGTAAAAACGGGCCATTCCAACAGAGAAAACTGAAGATTCCTTTGCGGGACGCTTCTTTTTTGCAACTTTGGATACTTTAAAGGGTTTAATTATTCACGGTATGGAAAACTCCGGAAATCAGGATAACGAAAATCGCGCTTGGGAGATGCTTGAAAAAGGGCGTCAGCCGAATATTTCCCCTTTCTTTTCCAGGAACGTCGTCCGTGAAGCACGAAAGACCAAACAGGGCCCGACCGGTTTAATTGGATTTTATAAACTCACCTGGGTTCGTATAGGTATGCCAGTAGCAGCCTGCTTAATGCTGGTGATCGGTGTAATGACTTGGAAACCGATGCAATATCTATCACATTCCACCACAACGATGGATACCGCTGTTGATTTTGACACTGTGACAAATCTCGATTTACTCGTTTCCAACGACGAAGGTAATTTATGGACCGATACTTCGTCGTTCTAACGGCGATAGTCCTCACGTCTTTCTACGCCTCTGCGCAGGAGGAAGGCGCAAAAGCTACGCCACCACTATCTGAAATAGGGCCGACCACCGCCTCTGGTGCCTTAAAATCTCCTCCAAATTTACCGGAACGGATGCGGGAACGTTATGAGAAAATGCCGGAAGCAGACCGGGCCAAATTTCTCGAAAATTTTCGCAAATGGCAGCAGATGACCGATGAGGAAAAGCACCACTTCCGCGAACGTGCGGTAATGGAAAAACAAAGGATTCAAAATGCCATTGAGAATGCCATTCTTAAAAGCGGCCTGACGCTCGACAAGACTCAGCGGGAGGCTTTCACTCGACGCTACATGGAAGAGCGCAGAAAAGTTGAGCGAGCCCTGCGGCAGGAAATGCAGGCGAAGCGCGAACACCTCTTGGAAGATGTCATTGATAAACTAAGGAAGGAGTTTGAACAGACTCCAAAGTCACCCGAAGCGGCGGCAAGTCCATCAACTCCTACAACTCAGCCCGCTTCTACTACTCCGTAATTTTGACCGGAGTGCCTATCTTCACGGCATTGTAGATCAATGGTGCAATATCCACCGGAAGCCTGACGCAGCCGTGAGATGCAGGATATCCGGGAAGAATTCCGATATGCATGCCTACGCCATCCGATGTCAGACGCATGAACCATTTCATCGGAGCGCCCTCGTAGCGGGTGCCGCTTGGGGCGGAATCGATACGGGAGCTCACACCGGCGCGGACAACGCGGCCTTTCGAATCCACAAAATTCCCATAAACACTGGAGCGATGATTCGGATCTTTCTCCATGACCTTATAATCGCCGGTGGGAGTCATGCCTTTGCGTTTTCCGGTAGAGACAGGAGTATCAATGGCGGTCTCCTCCCCCACATAAACATACGCGCGCTGTTTGCTGAGAGAGATTAATACAGAAACATTACTGGATGTGGCTTTTTCCAATACACGCGGAACGGTTTTGGCAGGAGACTGCTTTTGAATAAGTTCAGTAGCCTTCTTTGGCTTTTTCTTGTCCGGCGCCACTTCCTGCGCCAAAGAAGTATGGTTGGATAGCCATACGAGGGCAAAAATGACTACTCCGGCAGATTTTAAGACTTTTTTTAGTTCAAACATGCAAAGATATCTACAGACACCGATACGAATTTCCGTGTGAGAAGTAGCGGGTTTGTTAGAAAATTACGAGAGAACTTTTATTATACATCGAATGCGAAATATCGTTAAGGCTGTAATCTTCCTTTTGCTTATCCTCATTGCACATGCGGATATCGATAGTCCGGTTCCTCCTCCCCCTCAACCGGAAGCGCAAAGAATAAAGATTCTGGTCGGCGAAAAAGCGGAAATAACGCTACGAGCCCGCTCCCGGGTCAGCCTTCCCCTGACATTCCTCATCCGTAGTAATCCCCAGTATGGCACATTGTCAGAAGTGAAAATCGGAGACAATCGCTCGGCCAAAATCGTTTACACGCATAATGCCGCCGATGGTCCTGTTACGGATTCTTTTACCTATGCCGTAAGAGCGTTTAATACAGCAGTCTCTGCTCCTGAAAAAATTACTATTCAGGTTGTGGAGCCGGCGTCTGATTTCGATGCTCCTGCCTTTATCGCATTCGGTGGTGTTTCCATTGGAGATTCCTCCAAAAAGAAAATAATGCTAAAAAATCTTGGTGGTGGAGTTATCAAGGGAAGGCTTGAACTTCCCCTGCCCTGGAAAATTTCTGACGAAGGCAATTACAGCCTTCTGTCTCACCAATCTAAAGAATTTGAAGTTACTTTTACTCCTTTAGAGAGTCGTGAGTATCGGGAAATCATCGCCTTCAGCCATGATTCTCAGCGCCGTATTTCCCTTGTTGGCACCGGCCTTCCATTCCTCCATATCGAACCGGATACCCTGTCATTTCAATCTGGTGAAAAAGGACAGCGGCACAGCTTGTTGGAGATTGTCAATACCAGTGACAAATTGCGGGAAATTGAATTTGAAGTTACCGATCGCGTTGCTCCAATCCAGAAAGTTTCCCTGCAGCCTGGAGAAACCGTAAAGGTTCCCATCCTTTCGTCGCTGCCTATTTTAAATGCGGTCACCGCATCAATCAAAATTAAGAGCGGAATTTTTGAAAAAGATATTCCAATTACCGGTTTCGCACTGCCTTCGAAAATCCAATTTAATTCCGATACAAACCTGGATTTCGGAAAGGTCACTCCCGGGCATATTTATCGCAAACCATTTTCCGTCAAAAATGCCGGGGGCTCACCGGCAACGCTTCACTCTGTATTACCGGAAGGAGTTACTCTGTCTCCTGATCCTATTAAAACTCCTATTAAAAGCGCCCAGACCGTTACTTTTGAAGCTGTCATGGAACCTAAAAATGATTCGGCACCTCCCCTTGTCATATCTTTTTTGAATGACGGTATAAAGATTCAGGAAATTTTTCTCAATTTTACATTGGAACAGGCACCCGACGCTACAGTGCGTGCACCCGTGACTTCCTCTCTCAAACCCTCCGCACAAAAACCGGTAAAGGAAGATTCGCTCTCTGCTGCGGCTTCCTTATTCATCCATCCTCAAGGCTGGAAACCCCGCATTAATAATATTGGAGTAAAGGAACAGGGAAAAACCAATCTTCATCTTGTTTGGAGGAAAATTGATTCTCCTGATATTTCCATATATTTCGTGGAGCAACTCCTCTTACAAAAAAAATCAACAGGTACGAAAGAATGGGCATGGGTACGCGCCAATGCGCGCATCACTATGGAAAATGATTCTGTTAATGCTTTCGTTACCGGCCTTCCTCCTGGCACCCCCATCAATTATCGCATCTTGGCCGGTGATAAGGCGGAAGACGTTACTCCCGTTTCCGAAATGTTTCGTATCTCAACTAAGGAGACAAAACCGGGTTATCGGCCTTCTCTCCTGATGATCCTCACGGTCGGCTTTCTCATTGCAGTATATTTCATCTGGAAAGAACGCCGCAATCAGATGGCTATACTCGAAGAGGAAACCAATCGTATTCACAAGCGATAATTCGCCCATTATACGCTGTCGGAAAATGCTTGTCGGATTGCTGATAAGTGTCGACAGTGGCTCGAACCTCAGACCAATAAAATTATGCAATTAGGAATGATCGGACTCGGACGGATGGGCGCCAACATGGTGCGTCGGCTACTCAAAGACGGACACACTTGTGTTGTTTATGATGCAAATCCAAAAACGGTAAAGGAACTCGCCGGAGACGGAGCTATCCCTTCTGATTCGCTTAAAGATTTTGTTTCTAAACTGGATAAGCCCAGCAATGTCTGGGTCATGGTTCCTGCTGCGATTACCGATCAGGTTGTCAAGGAACTCGCCGAGCTTCTTCAGCCAAACGATACCATCATCGATGGCGGCAATTCCTTTTATCGCGATGATCGCCGCCGCGCCGCCTCTCTTCAGCCTAAAAAAATTCACTATCTCGATGTGGGAACCAGCGGCGGCGTATGGGGTCTGGAACGCGGATATTGCATGATGATCGGTGGAGATAAGGATGCCGTGCAACGCATGGACCCTATTTTCAAATCCCTTGCTCCAGGACGCGGAACTGCCCCTCGCACTCCCGGCCGTGAAAAGCTCGGTGGAACTTCCGAAGATGGTTATCTGCATTGCGGAGTATCCGGCGCAGGTCACTTTGTTAAAATGGTCCATAACGGAATCGAATACGGCCTCATGGCCGCATATGGAGAAGGTTTTGATATCCTCTCCAATGCAAATATTGCCTCGAACCCTCCCACTCAGGATGCGGAAACTGCACCGCTTATGAATCCCGATCTCGTTTACGACATCAATATTGCTGATGTATCCGAAGTCTGGAGACGCGGCAGTGTTGTCAGTTCCTGGCTGCTTGATCTCGCCGCAGAGGCCTTTGCACAAAGCCCGCATCTAGAAGATTTCTCAGGGCGCGTATCGGATTCGGGAGAAGGTCGCTGGACTATTATGGCAGCAATCGAAGAAGGCGTGGATTGCGATGTTCTCAGTGCATCCCTCTTTGCCCGATTCCGCTCCAGAAAAGAACATACCATGGCGGAAAAAGTTTGTTCGGCCATGCGCTATAAGTTCGGTGGTCACCTTGAAAAACCTGCAGGAGGATAAGCTCTCCCTCGGTGTTACCATGGACGATTGCTACGACGTAGCCATCATCGGCGGAGGCCCGGCTGGAAGCACCGTTGCCACGTTGCTTGCCCAAAAAGGTCGCCGCGTTGTTCTCTTTGAGCGCGAAAAGTTTCCTCGTTTTCATATCGGGGAATCCCTGCTGCCTTTCAGTATGGAGGCTCTTGACCGATTGGGAGTCCGTAAGAAAATCGATGACGCGGGTTTTGTCGTGAAATGGGGCGCAGAAATTGCCTCTGCATGTGGCGAACGTGAAGTGCGATTTTATTTTAAGGATGGATTTAAGCCACCCTGCCCGACTGCCTATCAGGTCCCCCGCGCGGAATTTGATAAAATACTGCTCGATCATTCCATTGAGCAGGGCGCAGAGGTGCATGAAGAAACCGCTGTCCAGACCCTGGATTTTAAGGACGATCATGTCGGAATCACTGTTGAGAAAAAAAATGGAGATACTCAGGATATCCGTGCCCGATATCTTATCGACTGCAGTGGCCGCAATACCATCGTCGGCTCCTACTACAATCTTAAGCGCTCCTATCCGGGCTTAAAAAAACTTGCAGTCTATGCACATTACGAAGATGTCTTTCTGCCGGAAGGTA
>JBDSIH010000310.1:0-16573 GCA_039918055.1 Chthoniobacterales bacterium | reverse complement strand
TGAGACGATTCTCACTGCGCACGAGCTCGGGATTGAGCGTCAGTGTTTTGAGCCGCTCCATGTAGGCTTCGTCGGTTTCTGCGCCGAGCATTTTGATTTTGCCCTGCTCGGTCTGGTTGAGAGGTTTGTAGGCTTCGCTTTCGACGGCGTTTACTTTTTTGATGATGCCGCTGGCATGCGGTTCTACAACCTGCGCGCCATCCGCGAAATAAACTTTGTATCCGTTATAGGCCGGAGGATTGTGACTGGCGGTGAGGTTGATTCCCGCGCTAGCACCATGCATGCGAACGGCGAAGGATAATTCCGGCGTGGAGCGCGGAGACTCGAAGAGCAGGGCATCGCAGCCGTTTTCCGTCAGCACTTTGGCGGTGCGATTTGCAAATTCCGGAGAGAAGTAACGCGTATCATAACTGATACAGACTTTCGGCTTCCCCGGGAGACCTTCCTTACGGAACCATTCTTTCAGATACGCGGCCAGTCCCTGTGTGGCGCGGCTGATGTTATAGTAATTTACCGCGTTTGTGCCCACGCAGGGAAATTCGGGACGATCCAGCGACTGTGGAGTTCCGCGCTCGGCATTCGTAACCGTATTACCAATTGTCTTACCACGAAGTCCGCCGGTCCCAAATGCAAGCGTCTGGAAAAAACGGTTATTCAGCTCTTCCCAGTTTTCGTTTTGCGCGAGTTCCAGAATGCTTTTTTCGTAAAGCGGATCATCGCTTTGCTCGAGCAGGATATGGATATTTTTCAGGGACGCTTCGAGAAGTTTGCCTTCGGATACGGCCTGCTTAAAGGAAGTTGGGAGGTCGGACATACGTGATGAATAGGTTGTGCCTAATCCTATAGCACAAGACCTCCCAAATCGGCTAAATCTGTTTTACAGAATTTGCGCTTTTAAGGCTGATGCTCACCCTGAATGAGATCTTCGTACGTTTGCCGTTGGCGGGCAACCATGACTTTGTCTCCCTCTACAAGGATTTCCGCGAGAAGCGGACGCGAGTTATAGCTGGAGGACATCACAAAACCGTAGGCGCCTGCGCTCATGAGGGCGATATAGTCATCGGCCTTAAGCGGAGGAAGCTCACGGTCCTGGGCGAAGAAGTCGCCGCTTTCGCAAACGGGACCCACGATATCAACCGGGGCGAGGGGCGCGTCGGTTTTTGGTTCTTTCAGAGGAACGATTTCATGCCAGCCTTCGTAGAGAGCGGGACGAATGAGGTCATTCATACCCCCATCGACGACCACAAAATTTTTGGCAGGCGTTTCTTTCACATAGAGAACCTTGTTGAGAAGGACCCCTGCATTGCCCACGAGAAATCTGCCGGGTTCGAAAAGAATGCGAAGGCCGAGCTTTTGTAGCGTGGGGACAATCGTTTTGGCGTAATCCTCCGTCGTGATTTTCTGCGTCTCGGAAGATGTCCACCATTCCTTACTGCCGCTGGCGAGCGCTTCTTTGTAAACGATGCCGACTCCGCCACCGAAACTGAAAAATTCGATGCCGTAGTCCTTCTTGAGCTGCTGCACGAGGGGGATAAGTTTTTCCAACGCTTCGGCAAATGGCGCGGTCTGGAGAATCTGGGAGCCTATGTGCGTCTGGACACCGCGAATTTTCAGATGCGGCAGTGATGCGGCAATTTTATAAACGTCCGATGCGCGATCCAGCCCGATACCGAATTTATTCTGGCTCTTACCCGTGGAAATATATTTGTGCGTCTGCGCATCGACGTTCGGATTTACACGAATCGCGATTGGCGCTTTTACGCCGAGAGAACCCGCGATGCGATTGATGACTTCCAGTTCCGCTTCGGATTCCACATTGAAACAATAGATGCCTTCACGAAGCGCATAGGCGATATCACCTTCCGTCTTTCCCACGCCTGCAAACGTGCAGCGATCTGCGCGTCCGCCGGCTTTAAGAACGCGATAGAGTTCTCCACCGGAAACGATGTCGAAGCCCGAACCTTCCTGCGCAAGCAGATTGATCACAGATAGGTTGGAGTTCGCCTTCATGGCGTAGCAGACCATGCGATCAAGGGGATCGAGCGCGGAATTCAGGCGACGGAAATTTTCACGGATCGTGGTCGCGCTATAGACATAGAGCGGTGTGCCGTATTCCGTGGCAAGCTGTGTGAGCGAAACGTTCTCACAATACAACGACTGATGATGGTAATGGAATTGATGCATGGCTAAAAAAGTAACGGATTAGTGAAATAAGGGTTCAATCTTGGCGAGTGCTTTGAGATAGAGCGGATGCTTGCCGCCGCGGACAATTTCCTGAAGCAGGATATCGGTGACGCGGTCGCGTTCGGCCTTGAGCGTAACCTGAAGGGGGTTCACGCCCGGTAGAGAAATTTCCGCATGGAAAAAATCGGAACCCACATCGCGGCGCAGTTCAAACGAAGCATCTGGCGACGCAAGTCGGCACACGCTGATGCAGCGACCTTCTTTTTCGATCAGGGTAAAATGAATTTCGCGTCCGGCCCTGTTGCGGAAGGTGTGTTTTCCAAGGATGGAGTGTAGTTCCCAGTCAAGTTGCGCGGCAAGCCAACCCAGCATGAGATAAGCCGTGGTGCGATGACCGGGGGCATGATCGATGGTGATTTCGGTGAGATGATCAATCTGCTGAAGAGCACCCGGGTGATCAAATATTTGCGCCAGAGCGAAACGGCTGCCAAGCAGCCGCGTCCAGGTGAGATCGCAAAGAATAATGCGTTCGCCTGCTTCCTTCTGGATTTTTGAAAGGATGGCAAACTGCACGTTTGGATTTTGCCAGGAATGGCTGTCAAAAATAAGCCGATCAATCCACGACCAGAGTTCGTCCGATTCGAAGGTCGAGGGGAAATCTCCCTGCCACCAGAAATAAAGAGGAAGGTCGGAATCAAGATGGGAGAATACAATATTCGGCAGCGCGTGGACGGCATCCCCATCGAGCTTAAAAGTGATCTGCTCGGAGCATACCGCATGTTCGCCGATATTATAGACATGGCAGTGAGCGCTGATCCACGCCCGCACCTTGCTTTCCTTGGCCGTAACATCGGCGCAGATTAAAATGGCGCGGCAGGCGTGATCCTGTGCGATCTGGCGGATGATTTCCGTATTCGTTTCGATCGCACTGCAATCCTCCGTGTAGACTGCGAGGTTGATGTGCGATGCGCGTGTCTGATTATCGCCGCTTTCCTCCCAGATCCGGCCGAGCTCTTTGTCGATTTGTTCGATTTCGACAGCAAGTCCCGGAGAGAATTCTGTCGTTTTGCTCACAGTCTTCTCCATGTGAATCCATCGCGCGCAAGAAGATCTTCCGCTTCCCCGGGGCCCCAGGTTCCTGCGGAATAAAAACGCAGCGTCTTGTCTTTTTCCTCAATCCACGCGGCATGAATGCTGTCGACAAATTTCCATGCCTCTTCGACTTCGTCGCGGCGTGCAAAAAGCGTGGCGTCGCCGCTCATCGCATCAAGCAGGAGGCGTTCGTAAGCTTCGGGCGCAGCTTTTCCAAAGGAAGTTCCGTAGTGGAAATCCATCTTTACCGGCTCAATGCGCAGGCTTGTTCCCGGCAGCTTGGCGGACATACGCAATGCAATGCCTTCGTCAGGCTGGATGCGGATCACCAATACATTTTCATCGAGAACGTCGGTTCCCTTATTAAACAGAACGGGTGGCACATCCTTGAAATGAACGGCAATTTCTGTGCCGCGTTTTGGAAGGCGTTTGCCGACACGGACAAAGAATGGAACACCTGCCCAGCGCCAGTTATCAATATGGAGACGGAGCGCCACGTAGGTTTCCGTCACGGATTCCGGCGGAATGTTCTGCTCGTCGCGATAGGCGGCAACGCGCTTCCCGTCAATAGCGCCTGCGCCGTATTGCGCACGGACCACGTTTTTAATGACTTCCGGCCCGGTGAGGGGACGAAGTGAGCGCAGGACTTTTACTTTCTCATCGCGCACGGCATCCGCGCTGAGATCTGTAGGTGGCTCCATGGCCGTCAGGCAAAGAAGCTGCATGAGATGGTTCTGCACCATATCTCGCATTGCACCTGCATGGTCATAGTAGCCTCCGCGGCCTTCCACGCCGAGGGGCTCGCTCGCGGTGATCTGCACGTGGGAAATGTAGCGCGAATTCCACATACCTTCGAAGATCGAGTTCGCAAAGCGCAGCACCATGATGTTTTGGGCCGTCTCTTTTCCGAGATAGTGATCGATGCGGTAAGTGTCGTTTTCCGCGAAGGCTTCATTCACCTGCTTGTTCAGGCCCTGAGCCGTGGGAAGATCGTAGCCGAAGGGCTTCTCCACAATAATGCGCGACCAGCCGCCTGTTGGAGAGTGGTTCAGCCCGCTTTCCTTGAGATTGCGGAGGATGACTTCGAACTGATCCGGACCGGCTGCGAGGTAATAGAGGCGGTTGCCGCGTGTGCCGCAATTTTTATCCAGTTCATCCAGCCGCTCCGCGAGTTTGGTGTACCCTTCGGCATTGTCGAAAGCACTGCGGTGATAATGAATGCAATCCGAGAACCGCGACCACAGCTCCTCATTGACTTTCTGTCGGGAGAATTTGCGTATTGCATCGCCGAGTTCAGTGCGAAAAACTTCATTCGTTTTATCGCGACGTGCAAAACCGATAACATTCACCGACGGCGGGAGATTGCCGTCCGCAGCCAGATTATAAAGCGCCGGCACGAGCTTGCGGTGGGTAAGGTCGCCAGTGGCCCCAAAAATGACGATGGTGCAGGGCTCGGCTACGGTGCGGCTGGAAAGTCCTTCCCTTAGCGGATTTGTTTGTCGTGGATCGGTATTCGAAGGCATTTTGTGAAGTCCTGTTTCATAGCGCATCGCAGCCCCCTCTGACAAGCTGCACGCGAGTGTAATTTCAGCGGGCTAGGCAACCGGCTGAGGAACGGTGATTCGTAGCGCCTTTGCGTTTTCGCTCAGGGGTTTGATTTCCATCGAATGCAGCACGGCGGGAACGAGGAAAAAATCTCCAACCTGGAAGCGCAGGCCACCACATTCGATCTCGCCTTCGACAGCTGTGAAAATCGCAAACGACGCGTGATCGTGGGCGGGTCGTGCTGTGGTAAGCGCCCATTTCTCCACATTGAAATACGGACAATCCGCGAGCGTTTCCCCGTGTGGTTTGGAAAGCTGGGGCTCGTAGTCGCTGAAGTCGATGGAGAGGAGAGATTGCTCCACGTGAAGCTTGCGAGGGTTGTCATCGAGTCCAACACGGTTCCAGTCGAATACCCGGTAGGTTGTATCGCTGTTCTGCTGGGCTTCGATAATCAGATTTCCTCCGCCAATGGCGTGAAGGCGTCCGCTGGGAATGAAAATGCTTTCGCCGTCATGGACATCGATTTCATGAATGCCCTGCTCGACTTTTCCATTTTGAACAAGCTGTTCGAAAGCCTCACGCGTCACGCCCTTTTTGAGGCCGGCATAAATCTTCGCACCCGGTTCGCTGTGGAGGAAATACCACATTTCCGTTTTAGCCTCACCGCCGAGAGATTTTGCGATGGCTGCGGGCGGATGTACCTGGACGGAAAGTTTATCCCGCGCATCGAGAATCTTGATGAGAAGGGGAAAGCGTTCACTTCCATTAACCCCGGCGCCGAAGACTTCATCCCGATGGTCCGTCCAAAGCTCATGAAGCGTCTTTCCCTGCAAAGGTCCCTGATGGACGACGCTTTGCGCTTCAACGCGATCTACAATTTCCCATGACTCCCCGACCGATATGCCCGGAGGAAGGGCCTTGTGAAGATGAGTTTCCAGACGGCGTCCGCCCCAGACCCGTTCCATTGCAAGTGGCTCGAAAACAATCGGATCTTTGAGAGTCATATTGGTTAAAAAGTATTCGTTCGGGCTGTTTCCTCATGAAAAACATAGCACAAGGCTTGCAGCGTGGACATAAATTGATAAAAATAGCGGATTACGCATGAGTCAAGCACGACGATCCAAAACATGGGATGAAATTCTGGGAGTCGTTCTAATCGGCGCGGGAGTAGTCCTCTTTCTATCGCTTATTTCCTATAGCCCGGGGGATGTGCCATCCTGGCTATTCTTTGCTCCATCTGCTGGCAGCAAAGAACCCATGCAGAATATGATCGGACCGGTGGGGGCGATGTTCGCTGGCTTCTGTTATTTTCTACTTGGTGCCGGCTCCTATTTTATGGCCGTCGCTTTAACAGGAATGGGCGTGGTGAAATTTTTCTCCCCGCAGTTTCCGATTCGTGAGCGCATTGGCTGGCTGGCTCTGTTTGTCATCTCCGGCTCCTGCCTTCTTCAGTTGCAGCCTTGGTTTCTTCGAGGCTGGGGAAGGGCGTTTAAAATAGAAGGTCCGGGTGGCTGGATTGGATCATGGGTGGGTCAGAAGGCATTTGTCAGTTTGTTCAATGTTCCCGGAGCAGCGATTTTTTTTACCATCGTTTATATCGCCAGTCTTATTCTGATGACTGGGGTGCATCCGATTCATTTTATCAAGCAGGTTGTCAGCAGGCTTCGTGAAATAATCGCGGCACAGCGTCAGCGCAGGCTCGATGCGATGACAGAGATAGAACGTGCCCAAAAGGAACAGGACGACCTCGAAAAGCAGGCGGATAAACTTAAGCACAAGCTCCGTAAGAAAAACGGCGACAAGCCGCTTGTCAGCAAAGCGAAGGAAGCAGATGCCGAACCGGAGGTCGTATTGCCGCCTGAGATATTTCCCGAGCCTAAGATTATCGACGCTTCGGTTCCCGCTCCCTCGCCCAAACCCACGCTGGCGGAGATCAATGCCAAGCGTGGTAAGAAGCCGGAGAAGCTCTCTGCGCTTAGCGAAGTGCATCTTGAAAATTATACCCTGCCATCGCTGGATCTTCTCGATCCACACGAAGTGGGTGTTCATACCCCGGCGGATCCGAATCTCCTTAAGGAAATTCAGAATACCATTGTTGAAACATTACGGCAGTTTGGCATTGAGGTCAGCCCCGGCGATATTACCAAGGGCCCCACGATTACGAGGTATGAAGTTTATCCCGCACGCGGTGTTCGCGTAGACAAGATCACCAGCCTGGAACGCGATCTCGCCCGTGCGACGCGCGCGGAGCGCATCAACATTCTCGCACCGATTCCTGGCAAGGATACCGTCGGAATCGAAATCGCAAATTCCACAAAGATCAAAGTCACTCTTCGCGAATTACTGGAGTCCGCGGACTGGACGGATACGAAGGCGCGGCTTCCCATCGCACTTGGAAAAGACGTTTACGGAAAAACAATCATCGGGGATCTCGCCCAGATGCCACACGGTCTTGTAGCGGGAACGACAGGAAGCGGAAAAAGCGTCTGCATCAATTCCATCATCGCCAGCCTGCTTTATAAATATACGCCGGAAGAGCTGCGCTTTGTGATGATCGATCCGAAAGTGGTCGAAATGCAGATTTACAATACGCTGCCGCATTTAGTGACGCCGGTTGTCACCGATCCCAAAAAAGTACTCCTCGCGCTTCGATGGCTGATTGACGAGATGGAACAGCGCTATCGCATCTTCGCGAAGTGCGGGGTTCGAAATGTCATGGGCTTCAATGGCCGCCCCAAACCCAAGACGCAGGCTGAACTCGATGCGGAAAAAGCCGCCGAGAATATCGCAAATGGCATTGAAAACGTCGGCGAGGAAAATTCTGAATTATCAGTTGAAGCGAGCGATGAGGTGGACGAAGTTTTACCACCCCCGAAGATGGCGGTTCATCGCGATGATGAACTGATAATCCCGGATCAGATGCCGTATATTGTGGTGATTATTGACGAGTTAGCCGATCTCATGCAGACAGCCCCCGCCGATGTTGAAAGTGCAATCGCCCGGATTACGCAAATGGCACGTGCCGCAGGTATTCATATGATTGTGGCAACTCAAACTCCTCGTGCGGATATAGTTACCGGTATTATCAAGGCGAATATTCCGAGTCGTATCGCTTTCCAGGTCGCTTCCAAGATCGACAGCCGAGTTATCCTGGATGAAAACGGAGCTGAACGCCTTCTCGGTCAGGGAGATATGCTTTATCTGCCGCCCGGAACCTCACGCCTTATCCGTGCCCAGGGTGTATTCGTTTCCGAAGAGGAAATTCGTAAACTGGTAGACTATGTTTCCGGACAAAGTGCTCCCCAATTTGAGGCTTCGATCCACCAGAAGCTGAATTCCACGACATTGCCCGAGGAAGATGTTTCCGAACAAGACGAAGAACTTGTTGCAAAATGTCTCGAAATTATTAAACAAGAGAGGAAGGCATCGACCTCCATGCTCCAGCGTCGGTTGCGACTCGGTTATACACGGGCCGCCAGGGTAGTAGACATTCTCGAAGTACGGGGAGTGCTGGGTCCGAAGGATGGTGCGAAAGACCGTGAAATTTTAGTAGATCTGGATTCTCTGCCATGAACACAATGACGCAACCACTATCTCTTGGTGACATGCTCACCGAAGCACGTGAGGCCAAAGGTGTATCCCTCGAACAGGCTGCCCGCGAAACAAAAATCCGCGCTTCGCAGCTTCGGGATATGGAGAAAAATAATATCACCCATTTTGCACACCCCAGCTATGCCCGACTTTTCCTCCGAGACTACGCAAAGTATCTCGGCCTGAGCCGTGCCGTTGTTGAGGAATATCTTCCTGAAACCGGCGAATGCTCGAGCGATGGAATGGAATACCTCGAAGGCTACGCCAATGAGGAAAGACTGGGTGCGTCGCTTCGCCATCAAGCGCCGGCTCGCCGTTCCTCTCCGCTTGCCGCTTTCGGAGGTGTTGTACTAGCCATTCTCCTGCTAGTGGGTGGGTTGTATGTCTGGAACGTCTGGAGAGATGTCGGCCGCTCCAGCACTGCAAAGCATAATGCACCTGTCACCAATGAGGTTGCAAAGAATGGCGCGAAGCCTGTGAATGAGGAGACGGGGGTGGACGATGCAAAGCCGGTGGCACCACCCGCCGAAACGGATAATAAAACCTCAACTACACCTGCAGCTTCCGAGCAGAAGGCGCCCGACCTCGCACAGTCTGCAGGCAGCGAAAAGGAAGTTTCAGATGAAGCATCCGCTTCCGGCCCTCTGGCCGCCACTACTTCCGCTTCCAGAAAAACCCACTGATTGTGCCTTTAGGGATTCAAGACCAAACCCGGCCGCGCAAGGTCGGAATGATCAGCCTGGGATGCGCCAAAAATCTGGTGGATGCCGAGATCATGCTCGGCAATGCCCTGCATAAGGGATTTGAAATCACTAAAGATCCCGCACAGGCGGATGTTCTGATAGTCAATACATGTGCCTTTATTGATTCCGCAAAGGAAGAGAGTATTGAAGCCATTTTGGATGCGCACCAGCAGCGCGGGCTTACCAAACGTCTTGGGCAGAAGCTCATTGTCAGTGGATGCATGTCTCAGCGTTTCTCTAAGGATCTGGCGCTGGAAATTCCCGAGGTAGATGCCTTTATCGGACTGGATCAGATTTCACAGGTTGGCGACATTCTCGAAACGCTTTTTGAGAAAGATAATGCAACGGAAGCGCCGAGCCCGCTAAACCTTGTCACGCCAAAGTCCACGTATATTCCAGATTACGATACGCCGCGCTTTCGCCTTACGCCATCGCACAGTGCTTATGTAAAGATTGCGGAAGGCTGCAATCACCCATGCAGTTTCTGCGTCATCCCTCAGATGCGCGGAAGGCACCGCAGCCGCACGATTGATTCCGTTGTTCGTGAAGTTCGTCAGGCAGTGGATGAAGGCGTTAAGGAATTTAATCTTATCAGCCAGGATACAACGTATTTTGGAATGGACATGTGGGAGCAAAAAGCAGGCCCCCGCCAGCCGGTGGATTCCGCCCGCGGCCAGACTCTGACGCATCTTCTCGATGAGATCGGAAAGATCGAAGGCGATTTCTGGGTGCGTCTACTTTATACCCACCCTGCGCATTGGAGTGATGAATTGATTGCGGGAATCGCCAGTAACCCCAAGGTGCTTCCTTACGTGGATATGCCTTTGCAGCACATCCATGAGGAAATGCTTAAGACGATGCGCCGGGAAACTTCCCGTCAGCATATTGAGGATTTGATTTTGCGTCTTCGCGCAGGAATTCCCGGACTTGGTATCCGCACGACATTCATCGTTGGATTTCCAGGCGAAACGAAGGAACAATTTGACTCGCTGCTGGAGTTTATCGAACGCGTGCGTTTTGAGCGTCTCGGTGTCTTTAAATATTCGCAGGAGGAGGGCTCCCGTGCCGCGAAGATGGAAGGCCAGATTTCCACAGCGGAAAAGAATCGCCGTCATCGCGCCGCCATGCTTCTGCAGCAGAAAATCGCGGCGGAAATCGCACAGGAGCAGGTGGGAAAAATCGTTCAGGTTTTAGTAGAACGTCCCCGTATTGGCCGTACACGCCATGATGCACCTGAAGTTGATTGTCAGGTCATTCTGGAAGAGGATGCGCCCGTGGGGCAGTTCATTAACGCGAAAGTTACCGGTACGCAGGTTTACGATCTACTTGCAAAGCGGGTAATGTAATTCCCGATAGTTTTCGAATACCTCTCCTGCTTAAAGAGAGGTTTGATTACCGAGATTGCCAGGCGCACCGGCTCCGCTGGATGCGGTGCCCACTCCCGAGGGAACAAGGGTACCTCCGTTCGTATTTACGCCGCCAAATACCGCTTCATTAGCTGAGGGGTCGTTGTTACTATCAGTCTCAATCAGTTCCAGAATAATACCCTGAGCCTTGAGTTGCTCCTGGAGAGCCAGCACGGCATTGATCTCGTCTTTGTTTCCGAGGGGTCCGGCTTTTAAAAGATTGGAGCTTTTCATAAGCTCCCCGATATTAGCGTTCTGCGGCACGGAAAATTTATTGGTATCACTGGAGTAACTGATCGTTTTTCCGGGGCCGATTGTCACGGTGCTGGCATTGCTGTTGGAGGAGAGTTTTACGCTTCCTTCGACCACCGTGAGACTGAAGGAGTTTTTATTCTTTGGATCGTATTGAACAAGAATGGTCGTTCCGGTAATCGCGGCAGTAACAGGTGCAGTAGTTATTTTTGCGCCGCCTGCATTTTTGGGCACCTGGAGAAGCAGGATTCCATTTTTCAGCTCCACATTGCGTGTTCCGCTCTCAAATGAAAAAAGGGTATTCGCGCCGAGGCGGGCGAGCGTTTGGTCGGGAAACATTAATTCCGTGCGGGAGTTTGCCTCCGTTTTTACACCCGTACTGCCCTGAATGATCTCTCCCACTGTGGCAGGCACGGGGGATTTTCCGGCCACGACGATATCTACCTTATTCGTGATGCGGGTTATTTTTGCTGATTCCAGACTTTCTCCATAGGCGCCGGAAAAAGCCAGAGTGGTGACAAGCGCAAGGGCCTTTGTCAGAAAGCCGACTTTTACATGTTTAAGTGAAGTCATGGATACCACGGCGTAGTTGAAGCTTCTTACATATAGACGAAACCGCAATAATCCACAAGGGTGAGCTTTACGCTCAATGCTATACTCCAGAACTGAAAGCCCTTGTCTGTCATGGAAGCTTGGACTATTTAAAGAAACCCTATTAATCCTATCAAATTGCCATGAGCGACAAAAATTCATCCTATACGCATCCCGAAGCTTTGGTCACCACGGATTGGGTGGCGGAACACCTGAATGACTCCACCATTCGTATCGTGGAAAGTAACGAAGATATTCTTCTCTACGATACCGGCCACATTCCCGGAGCCGTTCATATTGATTGGAGAAGCGACCTTCAGGATTCCACGATGCGCGACTACATCAGCCCGGAGGCATTTGCCGAGGTCTGCTCGAAAAATGGTATTACTCCCGACACGACCGTTGTTTTCTACGGCGATAAATCCAACTGGTGGTCCTGCTACGCGCTCTGGGCATTTCGTCTTTTCGGTCATAAAAATGTCAAAATCATGGATGGCGGCCGCGACAAATGGATTGCAGAAGGCAAGGAGCTGACTCGTGATAAAACGAAGTCTGAAAAAACCAGCTATCCCGTTCCTGCAAAACGCTATGATGAAGAGATCCGCGCGTTTTATGAAGATGCGTTGAAGTTCAGCGAAGAAAAGCGCCCCCTGATCGACGTGCGCTCACCCGGCGAATTCAGCGGCGAAATTACGCACATGCCCGAGTATCCGCAGGAAGGTGTGCTTCGCGGTGGCCATGTTCCTCACGCAAAAAGCTTCCCCTGGAAACGCGCTGCGAATGACGACGCGACCTTCAAGTCCGCCGAAGATCTCCGCGCTATTTACGAAGGAGAAGCCGGTCTGAAGCAGGGAGAGGACATCATCGCATATTGCCGCATCGGAGAGCGCTCCGCGCATACGTGGTTTGTGCTGACCTACCTTCTCGGTTACGAAAATGTGCGGAACTACGACGGCTCCTGGACAGAGTGGGGGAACCGGGTTCGCGCCCCCATCGCTAAAGGAAAGTAATGTCCTACCCGCCAAAACTCGACCAGATTATCAACCTCTTCGAGCATCTTCCTGATGAGGAAAAGCGCGAGACATTGATTACCTACGCCGATCAGGCCAAAAATCAGACTCCCAAAGAAGGGGAGTCCTTCGACCTGGAAGATGTGCGTAAGGATGAGGAATGCACGGATACCGTCGGTATTTTCCTGCGCGTCGATCCTGATAAATCCGCGCATTATAAAGTTTCCCTCGGCCCCCAGGTGCAGACTCTTACGCGGGCGATGACGGCTATTCTCTGCAAGGGATTGGACGGCATGAAAGTAGCCGACATTCTCGAAGTGCCTGCGGATTTTGTGCCGCGCATCGTCGGTGCGGAATTGATCCGTGTGCGCAGCCAGACCGTTTATTATATTCTCACCCGCATGAAGAGTGCGGCGAAGGTTTACCTCAATCGCAAACGCGAAGAGGAGCTATCTTAAAGGACGGCGGCGGATATTGTTTTTCTCAATGCGCTCGGCAAGCGAGCGTCGCGCATCTTCCATTTCGGATAGAAGATGCGTTGTGGACATCCACTGACCTCCAAAGGAAGTGACCGTCTGCCGTTCCAGATTATCATCCGTGGCCACGGTGATCTCATGCGTCTCCGCATATTTTGCCGTGAGGCGCTCGATGACCGCATCGGCGGATTGGCCAGTCTTGGAGTAAAAAATCTGGATATTCCCTTCTTCTTTGGACTGCGATACCCGCGGTCCCTGGCCATCAAAGACCAGAACCACCTGAAAGTCCGAGGAATCCTGGTAATCCCGCAGGATACGCGCCAATGCCTCCCGGGCATGCTCTGGCTTCCGTCCATGGAGGTTGGAGAGACCTTGCCATTGAAAGATCACGCTATGCCCATCCACCAGTAAAAATCGCCTTTTCATCGTCCATTCCAGCCATACCGGATTTCGTGCCCATGGAAAACCCTGAAAAAATTTAAGGACAGGGCTTGCCGTGCTGGCCAAATCGAATATAAATAAAAATTCGGCTTTTAATCATTCCTGAGTAGCTCAGTGGTAGAGCGGTCGGCTGTTAACCGATTGGTCGTAGGTTCAAGTCCTACCTCAGGAGCCATTTTATTATTCTCTGTCCACCAGAGTAATTTGGCTCGAAACCCTCACTCAACAGGGCAATTCGCCCCTTACTGCCAGCAGATTTGCCAGCAAAGGCATTTTCGTTTTCATAATTCGAGCATACTCCGGCACTTCTTTTTCACTGCTCGGTAACACAAATCGAGGCTTCGCAGGTAGCCTCATAACCAAGCAATGGAAATGAAAGACAAATACCGACTCTTTCGCCGCAAGGGTGTTTTCTACTGGCAGGAGAATCATGGAAGTAGGCAGGGCAGCTTACGCACTACAGACCGCAAGGAGGCGCTACAGCTTCTCCATGCAAAGAATGAGTCCCCATCGGCAGCCTATCCTCAATTTGAGTATCGCACGGGCCTATCTCGCCGCACATGACCCGAAGATGACCACACGCTCATGGCGTGAAGTCATGGAGGAAATGCAACAGCATGGAATAGAAGTTACGCGCAAGCGTTGCGCCGGTTCATTCCGATCCCGTGCCTATGACTCGATTCGCGATAAAATGGTTGTAGAAACTACAGCCGAGGATTTTCTTACCATCGTTCACGGTAACGGAAATTCGGTTGCGCATTATTTGCGTCGACTTCACAACCTGGCTGTTGATCTTGGATGGCTACTATGGCCGATTCTTTCCAAAAAGAGCTGGCCGAAGAAGCAGAGCAAACGCCGCCGCGCCATCACCGAGGAGGAGCACTTGAGTATTGTTGAGAGTGAGAAGAACGCGGAGAAGCGTGCTTACTATCAATTCCTTTACGAGACAGGAGCGGCGCAATCCGATGCAGCAGAAATCACGTCAAAGAACATCGGTTGGCATGATGAACTTCTTATTTACAGGCGTAAGAAGCTCGGGCCGGATAGTGAGCCAGCCCGATTACGCATCGGGGCTGCTTTGCGGAAAATTCTCGAAGCATTACCGCAGACAGGAGATTTGTTTCCCACGATCAAGACGGCAGGTGCAAATGCGCGCTCTACCGAGTTCAGCCGGCGGTGCCGCATCGCTGGAGTTTCTGGTGTCAGTCTGCACTGCTACCGCCATTCATGGGCACAGCGAGCCAAGGCTTGCGGATACCCGCAGCGATTCGCACAGGATGCTCTAGGACATTCGAGCAAGGCTGTCCACGAAGCTTACGCAAAAGGTGCTTATGTCATCGTTCCTCCTCTCGACGAATACGAATCGCTTGCAGAACGGAAAGTAATTGCCATGCCATTGCGTCTTTCCTTGAGCGAGCAATCCACACCAGAAGCTGTCTCAAAATCTTTTTAGGGAAAATAAACCTGCTTTCAGCAGAGCACGACACGATGGGGAACCGCGTTCCTCAAGCCCCTCCTCTAGGGGGAATAGTTATTGCATGAAATCTTTAAACGAGACTTCTTTGCATCGGTTCTTTCCACCCATCTTCTATTCTTTCTGTAACCACGCAGTCAGCGAAAAACCCGCTATCCCAAAGTTTGAATCGAACGCCGGGAACAACTACAGCGGTAAATCCTTCCGGCCAGATAACACGACAATCCGTCAAATGGAAAAATCCCGATCTCCTAGAACGCTATTACTCATTTCTCTGATGGATATTAATAATTTATCCGCTAAAATTTGAAATATGTCGCGTAGTTATCACGTTACGAATAAACAACTCCGCCTAGAACGCATTGAGAATTCTGTGAATGGAGTCCTGCCAAGTTCGGATACCACAGAGCTTGAGGTTGCTGACACAAAGAAAGAAATAACCAAAACAAACGTCGCTTGGGCAAAGCAGGCGAAAAGAGATAAATTGAAACCGGGTTTGCGGATACGCGTACACTCGAAAAAAATTGAGGTCATCTAAATATCGCTTGCACTGCCAGCAAATCTGCCAGCAAAAAGTAATGATAAGCCGCGTGTTAGTAGTGACGGATTACAGCTAAATAGTCTTGTTTTACAGGGTGCAATAGATTATAACTCCCTGTAAATAATCATGAAACACGGCCAAGTCCTACCTCGGGCTTGAAGTATAAGACGACGCCAGTTAGTGTAATTCCACCCCGCCACCATGCTTTCGTTCCTCAAGCGCCACAGGATACTCTCTTTACTTCTGGCTTTGGTTTTGAGTGCAGTCGGAGGCGGGACTTGGTTTTATTTTGAAATGACGAACGTCATTCGAAACGCTTATGCGCAATGGTGTACAGCGGAACTGGTGATTTATTACCATCAGGAAAATGGACACTTGCCGAAGAGCTGGGCGGAGCTTGAGCCATATTTTAAAAATGGTCAGGGGTTGCATGCTGGTGGGATGAGTTTCGCCAAACTTCAGCGGGTCGCTGTGGTGGATTTTGCCCGGCTTACTGAGTTGCAATCACTCGCGCAGGTCAAATCAAAGACACCCAGCCTGCCAAAAATCATCCACCCCATGCACGGCTCCGGAAACTGGACTGGGGCCGAACCAAATCAACTCATCTACGACTACTTTGTGCAAAAGCGGTCCACTCCTGTCACGAAGGAATCATCCGTCAGCTCCCCGTAGGGGGTATATCAATCCACGCAGGCATCGGCATTTTTTTCGGATGTTCTTTTCGTGGCAGTGGTGAGAGAGCCACTTCCGAATTGAGGGCGGCGACAGGAAATTCGCCACGCGCAATGGGTGAGGCATTGGAAAAGATCGGGTGGGAGATTTCGCCCAGCGGCCTGACCCGCATCGAAAACGGCGAACGCAATTTAATGGATCTCGAAATTTTGGAGATATTGAAAGTTTTGGGGAAATCTTGGTCAGCTCTGGAAACGCCGATGACTTCACCGCTTAAAGACTCAGGAAAACTTGACTTGGGTGATCAAAAAAAAGCAAAACGTAAATAAGGCGCTGCCGATTACTTAATATATGCGATTTGTTGTCATTCTTTATGTGCTAGCAGCCTGTTTTCTTACGGCTTCTATAACTCATTGTCTCACCCGCTCTGCGTTGGAAGAGCGAATTGATTCAAGGAGGCTTGCAATTTTAAAGCAATTCGATCCTAAAAAGGATACTGAGAAGATTAATGAAATAATGCTCCTCTCACGACAATTTACAATGCGCACTGGTATG
>JBDSIH010000309.1:0-5867 GCA_039918055.1 Chthoniobacterales bacterium | reverse complement strand
TATGGTGGCCGAATGGTTCAGGAGTTCCAGCCAGCGGTCTGGAGATTGGGATACTAACCCTGAGTGGCGCCAATACCTATACAGGTGCGACGTCCATTACCGGAGGCACGATCAGCGCAAATAAAATTGTCGTCAGTGGGGAAAACACTGGCTTTGGAAATGCCGGCAGCGGGTGGCGCTCAGCGGATGTTGCTGGGTGTTAGCGGCCTACTACTGCTGCTTGTCCTGCGCCGTCGTATATCAGTTCAGGGATAGAGTTTTTCGTTGCTTGAGCAGGGATTTCCTCCTTGTTCGAAGGTCTGTGCGGTCACGCCAATCTAAATAAACGCGCTTTATACAATTACGGTAAAGCCCTAATAGATTATTCATGGCATCCAAAAAAAAGAAAATCCTTCTCGATCCCGATGCCTTGACCGCGTACGACGCTTCATTGCGGCAAATGAACTTTTCGCCGGATGAAACCCGAGAGGCAAAGCGAGAGTATATTCTCGGTGCTATCGCCAATTTTCAGAATGTGCGTTCAGCAACGCGGACGCTGATGGTTGTTCTCGGACTTGCTTCACTGATGCCTGTTTTCCTGGTGATCTCGGTTCCTGCTTTTATTGGATTTCGGAGTGTCAATAAATCCACCCACGAGAGAATTCTTGCGGCTATTGCAATATGGAAAAATGATCTTGGGGATTATTATGCGGATTTGTTGAGAGCAGCGAAAAATGCATGATTCCCATAACCAGAATGATAGAATTTTTATGAGTGATATTAATTGGAGACTTTTATACACCGTTATTATTTGTGGCGGTGCAGGGAGCTTGTTGTTGTTTCTTCGATGTGTGTTACCGGAATTAGTGGATAAACGTCGAATTCGAGTTTATCTGCAAAGGCGAGATGAGGAATTAATTTCCATAGAGGAAATGGATTCATCCATTGTTTTGCTGGAGGATGGCAGCACGCGCGTCTGGCAGGTCACTTATAAGGATGCTGAGGGAAACAAAAAAATGCGCATTTGCCGCGCGGGATTGATATCCGGATTATATTGGAAAGATGGAGGACGAAGCGTCGATAAGCAGTGTTAAGATCTTAACCAGAGTTCCTATTGCAATGCGCGAATACGGGCCTTTGGAGAGGTGGTCTTATCTCCGGTTTTTCGTCCCAGTAGCTGAGCGCCAAGGGGCGATTCGGGAGTGATGACGGTAATCGCAATTCCCTCGCAGGTCACTTCCACGCCACCTCCGGCGGGACCCAGAAAGAACCAATCCGTTTCATCGGGAAATTCCATTTGCACCAATGCACCGATATCAATGGCGGAGTCCTCATTCAGGGCGGCGAGGGAAAGGTTCTCGTAAAGTTTGGCAGATTGGGCGGCGACAAGGGCCTGTTTTGCGAGGCCATCGGCGAGGTAGTTTTCTTCCGTGGAGAGCGTGTCGTATTTACTTTCTGCTTTGCTTTCGGAATCGCTTCCTCCGCTACGCGCTTTTTTTGAGGAACTCTGAAAGCTCTCAAATTCTTCACGGAGTGCATCAATGATGGCTTGGACGATAAGGGCTTTATTCACGCAATTAAAAGTTGAATCCTCCCTGCTTTGTTAAGCAATAAGAAAGCGTTTGCAGTGCCGTGCCTTGACGCCTTCCAGTTGGAAATATTCTGTAGAAGCGTATATTCATTCACCTGATGCCTTTTACGCTTTCTCATCCTGCTGCGGTTTTGCCATTCGCGAGGTGTACGCCAAAGTGGTTAAGCTTCGCGGCATTGGTTATTGGCAGCATAACGCCGGATTTGGCGTATTTCTTTCCCTGGCTTCGTGTTTCCACCTGGGCTCACACCTTTCCGGGAAGTTTTGCATGGGATCTTCCTCTCGGAGTTCTTCTGTTTGGAATTTTTCTTTTTCTGAGGGCGCCGATATGTAAATTGCTGCCATCTCCACACCGGGATTTGCTGCTGCCGCTGGCGCAGGAAAAGATCCGGTGGGGGCTGTTATTTGTTTTGAAGATTTGCCTTTCAGTGCTTCTGGGCGTGTGGACGCACACGCTTTGGGATTCCTTTACCCACCAGCATGGATTTTTCGTGGAAAGGATCCCTGCACTTTCTCATAATCTATTTGTGGTATGGCATACCTCGATCCCCGGTTTCTGGGTTTTGCAGCAGATCAGCACCTTCGCAGGGTTGGGTGTGCTGATCGGCGCTTACATTTTCTGGCTGCGCAGCAAGGGAGTTAATAACCCTTTTCTTTTAAAGGCGGATCGAGGGCGCTACGCGCTCTGGAGTGTTGCTTTCATACTTCCGGCCGTATTCTCGGCAGCAACCAGCATGCGCATGGTATGGAAAGGCGCTAATTTAACCGTCTGGTATTTTGCGCTTTGCCATTTTGCGCTCTATTATATGGCATTCCTTTTTTTCATTCTTGTCTTCCTTGCGGTAGTTTTTCACCTCTGGCCTAAAAAATATGGATCCTCGCATTAGTTTTGTGACGCTCGGTGTATCGGACCTGGTTGCCTCCACTGCATTTTACCGCGAGGTACTGAAGCTGCCTCAGCGTGAGGCCTCTCCTGGAGTAGCTTTTTTCGAAATGGGAAAAACCTGGCTCGCTCTATATCCGCGTGAAGATCTCGCTGCTGATGCGGGAGTACCTTCCGAGGGGAGTGGGTTTCCGCGTTTTGCCCTCGCGCATAATGTTCGTACAAAAGAGGAGGTGGAAATTCTGCTTAGCGAAGTCGCAGCAGGTGGCGGGAAGATTGTTAAACCTGCACAGGATGCTTTCTGGGGTGGCTACACCGGCTATTTTGCCGATCCTGACGGCTTCCTATGGGAAGTGGCATGGAATCCCCACTTTCCTCACGTGTAATTACTGGGAGGTATTTGCGCGATTAGGTGCCGGAGCGGATACCTTTTCGTGGAAGTCAAACACCCAGAACTTCGGCACAATGCGCGCCATGTCCTTGCGAATGCGCGCAGCCATCGAGTTCAGCTGCTTCTCGTTCATTTTATCTACATTGTAGATTCTCCATGAATAACGCCAGAGATTGAGCCCGACGCCTTTTTCATAATTGGCCTGCATGATATTGCATTCGACAAAGTTCCTGTGGGAAATATCCACAAATTCGAGCAGGTACATGTTCTTCTTTTTGTCGATGTATAGTTCGTAGTTCTTTTCTGGCTTACCTCCCTGCACTTTGTGGGCGAGGGTTTTGATGTATTGCTCGGGATCGTGGAGGTTTTTATAAAGCTGCGAGGAGAGCATGCGATTCCAGTGATCCATGCTTTCACCTGCGGGGACGTATTGCCGCAAATGGTCCGACGGATCATTCGGCGCGTAAGCCAGGTAAAAGCGCGTGCCGTCGAAATCAAGATAGGGATTGGCGCGTGCGGTCAGAGGAAGGCAAAAAGCGCACAGGATAAGTAGGGCTGCTGTAATGGGACGCATAAAGGAGGTACATTGGTTTTAGAAGAGGCGGGGAGAGGGGTTCAAGCCCGAAAGTGGATTTCCTTTAAGGGAGTCGTAAAATTCCGCGCAGATAAGCATAAATCCGGTGCAACTTTTTAAAAAATGCGTGAAGCACAGCGCGCAAAAGAAGCCGCTACTCCGGCGGCAATGCCCGCTTCTACCCTGCTCCGGCCGCCTCACCGGCAGGCTAGGAATTTTATTAATCGCCTATACTTCTGTCATTGAGTTTTTTCGGTATTCGCTGGGTGTCGATCCGTGGCCTTTCCGAAAGGCGAGATGGAAGTAGTGGTCGCTTGAAAAGCCGCATTCCGCCGCCACTTCCTTAATACTGGCAGTGGTGTGGCGCAGAAGACGCGCAGCCTTGCGAAGCCGGAGCGTATGCAGAAAATGCTGAGGGCCCACGCCGGTTTCCCGCCTGAAAAGTTTTCGTAACTGCGTTGCGGTAATTTTAACGCCACGCGCCAGAGTCTCGATGGAAAGGTCTGGGGAGGCGAGGTCGCGGTCCATTTTTTCTAATATGACACTTACGCGTGGATCGCCCGCAGGCGGAAGCGGCGTGAGGATGGGCCCGTTGCTGAGTTGCGAGGCCAGTAATTCCTTTAACAACGCCTCGCCACGCTGCTGGCCCATGGCGAGATCCTGAGACATCAGACAGGTTATTTCCTTCAGCCGCTGTTCCCACTCCGCGCGAGCGCGAAGTTTTCCAAAGGGCGTGGGAATACGGGAAAGAAAAGGACGCCCCCAGCGATCATGGATATGGCAATGCAAAGCGAACTGATGCAGCCAGCTGAATTTTCCGGTGAGTTCAAGAGCGTGGCCGGTATTATCCGGAAGCATTAGAAACTCGCCCGGCTTGATAGTGGTTGAACCCGTTTCGAGCGTTACCCGGACGTGACCCTGCATGGGGAAAAGAAAAAAGCTATCAGGACATTTCCTCCAGGGGAGATGCCATGGCGCCGAATTTCGCCAATGGTAAGATGAAATCATGGTGACTTCGTGCTCCAGAAAAAGAGCGCGAAGAGATTGCCGATGCGTGGCATTGATCAAGTCTGGCAGGGATTCCTGAATTTCGGCCATAGTTTCGTTTTTTATACCATACTGTCGTTTGTTGGAGTATGCAAAATCAATAAACATGAGCTAGGGTTGGAAATCAAGCCAAGGTAGGCTTTCGAAAATAACATAAATCTCACCCGAATAAATATATGCTCAAACCAATTACAGACGCGCAGTGGACAGAATATGAAGAACTGGGTTATCTAAAGCTCGGCAAAGTCGACGATGAAACGCTGCATGCAATGCAGGTACAGCTCGATGAAATCATGATGGGCCGCGCGGCGGTTAATTATGAAAAAATGCTCATGCAGCTTGATAGCGCTACCGGGGCTTATGAAGACGCCGGCCCGCAGAGTAAAGGATTTAAGGGTGCCCGTCTTGATTACCGTAAGATTGAATCGCTCGAATATGATCCAATTTTTCTAAAGTTTCTCCAACATCCCGTTTTCGAGGATATTTGTGAGCGTGTGTATGGAAAAGATGCCGATATCAGCGTGTTTCGCACCATGTTCATGAATAAGCCCGCAAACAAGGGTACGTTTTTGCCATGGCACCAGGATCGCTGGACCTTTCTCGACCGTGATCCGAAGCTCACCTTGTGGACGGCGATCGATCCCGCAACCAAAGAAAATGGCTGCGTTCAGGTGATTCCTAAAAGTCATCGCTACGGATTGATCAATCCGACGCATCTTTCCGGCTTCCTGAGCAAAGCGCAATCGGAAGCGATTTGTACGCCAGACCGTATTGTATACATGGAGCTGGAGGCCGGTGAATCGGTTATCCTTCATAACTATCTTCTGCATGCCAGTGATGTAAATCACAGCAATCAGTCTCGGCGTGCGCTGAGTGTCTGCTACATGGATGCGGCAACGGTAAATGAAGGCGGCCATAAGCATACTGTTGACACATTCCCGGTCGTCTTTGGCGAAGGTGCATTGACGGTCGAAGGGGTGACCCAGGCAAAAGAAGCGGCCCCTACGGTCGCTGCTTAAAATAACTTATTTTGATTTATACAGCGGGCGGCAGTGATCAACTGCCGCCCGTTGGCGTATTCAGATAGCGCGTCTTTATCAACTTTGGATTTATCGGTGTAGTTATAGGAGTCGTTGGATTTTCTATTTCTGCCCGTAAGCGGGCGATGACTTCCTTCAGGTCGTGAGAAGACCTGAGGGGAATATCGGCCGGATTTTTTTCGAAGAGATAAAAATTCAAAATATCTGAACCCTGAATGGAAAATTTTCCGTTATAGAGCCCCAGGGTTTCATAGCTGCCACCACCTGCTCTTTTTTTCAAAAAAACCAGACAGTCTTCCCCTTCTTTGTAAAAAATATTTGGACATACGAAGCCATTGTCATAATCAAGCGTGAGGACTTCG
>JBDSIH010000308.1:0-8448 GCA_039918055.1 Chthoniobacterales bacterium | reverse complement strand
GGCACCCACACGGAAGGGTTCGATCGTAATTGATTCTCCATCCCGAAATTTGCGCATGTAAAGCTGGCAGGTCGTTCCCCGGCCCGGTCCGTGCGCAATGCCATTGATCGTAAGACTGCAGGTTCCGCAAATTCCTTCGCGGCAATCACTGTCAAAGGCGATGGGCTCTTCGCCGGTTTTCATCAGGCCTTCGTTAACGATATCGAGCATTTCCAGAAAAGAGGCTTCGGATGGAATATCCTTCGCTTCGTAATCTTTGAATCCACCCGGTGTGTTCGGGTTTACCTGTCTCCAGACGCGTAAATGGAAATTCATGATATGCGGATTGTTATTTGTAACTGCGTGTCGCCAATTCGACGGCTTCGTAACTCAGAGGTTCCTTGATAAGGGTGGGGGGAGTATTTTCGCCTTCATACTTCCAGGCTGCGACATACATGTATTCTTCGTCATTGCGCAGGGCCTCGCCATCCGGTGTCTGATATTCCTCGCGGAAATGGCCACCGCAGGATTCGCCACGCGCGAGGGCGTCGCGGCACATGAGCTCTGCAAAATCAATAAAGTCCGCCACGCGTCCGGCGTGTTCGAGGGATTGATTGAAGGATTCATTCGTTCCCATCACACGAACATTTTTCCAGAAGTCCTCGCGGATTTTTGGAATTTCAATAAGCGCCTGTTTCAACCCTTCTTCGGTACGGCCCATGCCGCAGTAATTCCACAGGAGAAGTCCGATCTCGCGATGGAAGGAATCAACGGTACGTGTTCCTTTGATGGAGATCAGGCGCTGCACGCGTTCTTTCACTTCCGCCACTGCATCTATGAATTCCTTGCAGTCTGTGGAGGGGCGTTTCCCGAACTGTTTGGAGAGATATTCGCCGATTGTATAGGGGATGACGAAGTATCCGTCTGCAAGACCCTGCATCAACGCGCTTGCTCCCAGACGGTTTGCTCCATGGTCGGAGAAATTTGCTTCACCGAGAACGAACAGGCCCGGAATGTTGCTCATCAGGTTGTAGTCAACCCATAGCCCGCCCATTGTATAATGTACGGCGGGATAAATACGCATCGGACGTTCGTAGGCATTTTCGCCGGTGATGTTTTCATACATCTCGAATAAATTGGCGTAACGTTCTTCGACGACGTCTTTACCAAGGCGTTTGATGGCATCCGCAAAATCGAGATAAACGCCGCGTCCTCCCGGACCGACACCGCGCCCCTCATCGCAGACCTGCTTGGCTGCGCGCGAAGCGATATCGCGCGGCGCAAGATTGCCGTAGCTTGGATATTTACGTTCGAGATAATAGTCGCGATCTTCCTCTGCGATGGTATGTGGAGGCTTGGGGCAATCTTCCTTGCGTTTGGGAACCCATACGCGACCGTCATTACGGAGTGATTCGGACATCAGTGTCAGTTTGGACTGATAGTCTCCACTTACAGGAATACAGGTAGGATGAATCTGTGTGTAGCAGGGATTGGCGAATAGCGCACCACGCTTGTGTGCGCGATACGTGGCAGTGACATTGCATCCGCGTGCATTGGTGGAAAGGTAGAATGCATTCCCGTATCCGCCGGTGCAGAGTAATACGGCATCGCCGGAATGGGTGGAGATTTCTCCGGTCACCATATCGCGTACGACAATACCCTTGGCATGTCCGTCCACGATGATGAGATCCAGCATTTCCGTGCGGGGATGCATCTTTACCTGTCCGCGTGCGATCTGTGCGCTAAGTGCGGAATAGGCTCCGAGCAGAAGCTGCTGCCCTGTCTGACCCTTGGCATAAAAAGTGCGCGAGACCTGTGCGCCACCGAACGAACGGTTTGCAAGCTGGCCGCCATATTCGCGGGCGAAGGGAACTCCCTGAGCGACACATTCATCAATAATGGAGGCGCTTACTTCCGCAAGACGATGGACGTTTGCCTCGCGGGAACGAAAATCGCCGCCTTTGATGGTATCGTGAAATAGTCGATACACACTATCACCGTCATTTTGATAATTCTTTGCGGCATTAATGCCGCCCTGTGCGGCGATGCTGTGTGCGCGGCGGGGGCTATCCTGGTAGCAGAAGCAGTTTATGTTAAAACCCTGCTCGGCAAGGGTGGCCGCCGCAGAGGCTCCGGCAAGTCCACTGCCGACCACAATCAATTCAAATTTCCGCTTATTCGCCGGACTGATGAGCTTTGCGGTGTTTTTAAACGACGTCCATTTTTTATCAAGTGGGCCGTCGGGAATTTTGGAATCAATCGTCATGATGAGAGAATAGCTTTACGGGATCCGAAGCACATGGGTCAGCACGGCGAGTGGAATTGAAGCGAACCCAACGAAGAGCAACCATGCAACTACCACCCCACCACGCGTAAAGATCGGCTGAAGCTTTTTATTCGAAATGCCAAGTGTCTGAAAAAGGCTGCCAATGCCGTGACTGAGGTGAAAAGACAGCAAACCAATGGCGAGGATATAAAAGATGCTCATCCAAATGTTTTCAAAACCATGAACAACCATGGAATAAACATCGGGACGCCCTTGGGCATCGATGAGATGCCGAAATTCAGGATGAATGGTTTTCCAGGTAAAATCTGCAAGATGGATAATGACGAAAACGAGAACCACAATTCCTGTGTAGGCCATGGTGCGGCCAAAGAAGGATGCTTTTAGGCGTTTTTCGACTAAATATTTTTTAGGTCGGGCTGCGCGATTCTCGATGGTGAGCTTTATCGTGGCGTAGATATGCGCAAAGAAAGCGATCAGCAGAATAGTGCGCGCAACCCATAAGAGAGGTTCAATGCTGTGAAGACCTGTCGCGTAGGTATTAATCGCATCCTGGCCGAAAAAGATACTCAGGTTACCCAGCAGATGTAGCACAACATAGCCCAGAAGCAAAATTCCTGTAACGGCAACGATGGTTTTCTGGCCAATAGAGGAACTCATCCATATTACCAATGGCAATGAACGCTTTGTCGAGGTGGGAGGAGAAACTTGGGCTGTACTCATTTTCTGCGTATTATTAGATATGCTAATAATAGAAAGATTTCAACCTCAAACCACCGCAAAGAAAAATCCTCAGCTTCAGACTGGTTTTTTGAAATACAGGAAACCCGAGTTATTACGTATTTCGTATAGGTATAGAGGTGGTTTTATTTAATAGAGGCGATTTTTTAACAATTGCTTTACCTTGTCTGGTAAGTCGAATTAGGAGAGCTTTTACCCCTTCGATTGGATACTATATGAAACATATCTGTAAGAATTCGCTCCTGAAACTTCTCGCACTGTTCGTTTGTTTTTATGCATCGGGAGGCGGCGTAATGTCTGCATCCACCTGGAAGATAGGAGCGGCAAAAGCGGGTGAAGGAAGCATACAGAAGATTCTCCCCGGCCAGCCGATTATTCCAAACTGGACGATTGAGAAAGTAGCAGACTCTATCGAAGGAGAGATTTTAAGTGGTCATGCCGATGGGGAGACACACCCGATTCCTGTCATCATTCCAAAAGCCGGCACGTATCGGGTATGGGTGCGGCATTATCACACCGATGGCGGATACACGAGCTTCAACGTCGTGTTTCGCGATGAGCTTGGTCAGGTGGTGGATTTCCATAATGTCGATTTTCGTCCTCAGGCTCAGGTTGGAACCGCTAAGCCTGAACTTCTTCCCGTTGGTAAACCTGCACCTCCCGTGGCAGCAGCTACCCCGGCTGTCGGAACGCCAAAGTTTGTATGGACTTCTTTTGATATCACTTTTGAACATCCCACGGAGGGAACACTTTCCTTTGGAAACGCGCTCGGAGTCGTAAATAGCAAACTTGGAATTGATTGTATTGTTATTACGGACGACAAGGCCTTCGATCCTGCGAAAACAGACGTGGCGAAATTGGGTGCGGATGGTGGCCCTGTTCAGCCGCAGGCTGCACCCGCCGGAATGCAGCCAGCGCCGGTTCTGACCGCGCATTCGTCATTTTTCGCGGGGGAGCTGGATCAGGAAAAGAGGTTTGAATTTTCCTTTATCAATCAGCAATCAACCTACCGGGATTATGCGTGGGCAGTGCAGATGGGTGGAAACTACGACCACGGATGGCCTAATGGATCGACTAAATACGGAATCGATACGGAAATTTCCGCTGACTATGGCTACCTGGTAGCGCAGAAATTTGGTCAGACAGTTGCTTCTCCAACAGGACGATTCGTCAATGCCGATGGAAAGGTCATCGCCAGTAATTTCAGTCTTTCATACGAACCCTACATGAAAGCGAGCATGGAGGAGATGAATGCCCATCTTGGCAGTTTCATTCAGGATCCTGATGCCAAGAATATCATGGTGAGTGATGAAGGCAGTGGTTACTTCGATTACGGCGATGCCGCGAAGGAAGCTTACCATAAATTCCTGGCTCAACGCTTTGGTACGATTGGGAACTTGAATACCCTCTGGAAGCCGCCCACTCCGTATAAGAGTTTTGAAGAAATTATTCTGCCGCAGTCACCGGCCGAGACGGATAACAAAGCCAACTGGTTTGCTTTCCGGGAATTCTCCGGATTGGAATTCGTAAAGGGAATCGCGGGCAGAGCCAAGGTGGCAAGGGAATTCAACGGACGCAAATTGCACGCCACCAGCCAGTCCAGCTGTCTGGGAATTAACTCTCCGCATTTTACTGCAAACGGACCGATGGATTTTGAGGATGTGATCAATATAGGTTTCGCCGGCGAAAACCATTTCGGCGTGGATGCCTATAGTACGGCGGACAGCTTTGCGGGGTGCGATATTGATTTTCTGCTCAGTCTTACGAAGGGTAAAAAATTCGTGAATAATGAGTTCAATGTGCACAGTCAGGATCCTCGGAATATGTCGCAGACCTACTGGGCGATGCTGAGCAAGGGAACGAAGGGTGCGGCGACCTGGTGTTTCCAGGCAACGCCAAATCTGTGGATGTATTACATGTGGTCATTGCTCAATGAGAATGATACGCCACGAGATAAGCTTGGAGTGATCGCGGATGCCAATCAGGAGGTGCACCATCTGGAACGTATCCTCGGTTCCGCGAAGTCCACGCCTTTTGTGAAACCTGTGGCGCTCTACTACAGCCGCATGGATCTTTCGCTCAAGCAGACGAGTCTTGGTATTTACAGCGGATCAATCGACAGCCCTTACCGGATTTATTCGGTCCTGCGTGGATTGGGTTATACGGTGCGTTGGATTACTCCGAAACAAATCGAGGCAGGGGAACTAAAAGATGTGAGTGCGGTATTCATGTTGGGAGCCAATCATGTTCCGGGAGCTGCAGCTGCCAAATTGGCGGAGTGGGTCAAAGCCGGCGGTTGTCTGGCCGGGGATCAATGGCCAGGCGGATTTGATGAATACGACCGCACGCAGACGACCCTAATGGATGTCTTTGGCATCCGCCCCGCAGTGACTGCGCAAGCCATGAATAAAACGGCTGCGAAGGATGCGCTGGCTATCACGACAACACCTGTGGCTGGTGGCGTGGAACCGGAAGTATTACGTTCTCTTAGCGCGGACGAACTATTCAAAAACGTCGAAGAGATGTGGGATCAGTTTGATTCTAAGCATCCCGTTGCAAAGGCGACGGGTAACTGGCATCTCTCTGGTTTTGAGCTTAAGAAAGCGCAGATCATCTCATCGAGTGCAGAGGTTGTTGCCATGACGATGGGAAATGAAAAATATCCCGGCATTGTCATCAATGACTATGGTAAAGGACACGCGCTTTATAGCGCGATCATGATGGGGACACTCTATGAAGCGGGTCCGGTTGCCTTTGAGTGGGATAGCTCACGCGAAGGTCCCGCTGTGCCGCACCTTATCAATGCGTTTTTGAAATTCAGCGGGGTAAAGGCGTTTTCCGAAGTCGGGTTGCCAGAGCGCATGGGTTGGAAAATGCGCGTGGAAGCGCCGTTGGTTGATCCAAACGGAAATGTTTTTGTCGGTCTGACCAGTCTCAATGACTCAAAACTGCCAGCATTTCCTTTAACATTAAACTGGTTGCCGAACCTTACGCCAAAAATGGTGCTGACGGCTACTGCTGGTTCGCGGGAATTGAAACAGGTTCCATTTGAAGTTAAGAGCGGAAAGCTATGCGTAACAATGCCGGGCTTTGATACTGCGGCATCGCTGCTAGCCCTGAAGGACAGTGGACCGCTTGTGTCGCTGGATATCACAGGAGCACCTCGCGGAGTCGCAAACCTGCTGGATGTAACGCCAAAGACACGCCTGAAAATTAAGGTCACGGTCTGGAATCCATCTCCGAATAAATTACCGGCAGGAGAGGTAAAGCTTTTCACCGTTCCTGGCTGGTTCTGCAATGCCGGCGAAATGAAAGTGGGAGAGATCGAACCCTATGGACATCAGGAAGTGATTTTCGAAGTGGCGCCTCCAGAATTTTTCACAAAATACACCCTGAGGCCGATCGTATTCAAATATGCGGCAGGTAAGGTGACATCGACGCCCTGCACCGAAATGGTGTGGTGGAAGAATGCACCAACTGAAACGACAAAGGTCGGGCTTACAGAATAATAAGCGAAAAACTGCATTTGATTCTCTTATTCAGAAGCCGTTTTATTTAGAGATAAGAACATTATAATCCCGGAGGTATTTGTAGTTATATGGGTAGACTTTGCATAAAAGTCCCTTATAATAAGCTGGCTTGCTAACTATATTATGAGAAACAATCATTCAAATATCGTCCCGAAACTTTTGATCCTGCTGCTGGTAAGTTTTTATGGAATCAGCAAAGTGTCAGCGGTCACGTGGAAAGTCGAAGCCGAGAAGGCAGGCGAAGGGACTATTGAAAAGGTACTTAAAGGCCAGCCCATTCGGCAAAATTGGATTATTGAAAAGGTAACCGATGCCAGTGATGGTAATATTTTAGGCGGAGCTGCCAATTCGGAAACGCATCCGATTCCGGTCGTGATCCCCAAGGCAGGAACCTATAAAATATGGATTCGCTATTACCATACGCAGGGGAAATATACGAGTTTTTACGTTTTGTTTCGGGATAATATAGGCCAGGCCGTGGATTCCCACGCAGTTGATTTCAAACCCCATGTAGGTACCGCCAAGCCTTTCCCTTTTGAAGAAGCTCCCAAGGACGCCAAGCCGCAATTTGTCTGGAGTTCTTTTGATATGACTTTTGAGCGTGCCATGGAGGGAACGATTTCCTTCGGGCCCGCTTTGGGAATGGTGGGCGGAAAACTAGGAATTGATTGTTTAGTGATTACCGATGACAAATCTTTCGATCCGGCGAAAGCAGATATCGCCCAGGTGGGAACAGATCCGGGAAAGATGCAGCCGCAAACTCCGCCCGCAGGCATGCAGCTCGCGCCGGTTATTACCGCCCATTCATCATTTTTTACAGGCGAGCCAGATTTTGATAAGCAGTTTCGTTTAGCTTTTCTTAATCAGGGATCCAGCTTTCGGGATTATTCGTGGGCGGTTCAGATGGGAGGAAATTTTGATCATGGCTGGGATAATGGATCCGAGCAGTATGGCATTGGTACCGAATCCGTTGCGGAAAATGCTTATATAAATCGGGATTTTGGCGCTACGCTTCCCGAACCTACGGGCCGATTCCTAAGTTCCACAGGGAAAATGGGTAAGAACTTCAGTCTTTCCTATAAACCTTTTCTCAAAGCTTACGAGGAGTCGATGATCAAACAGATCGATAATTTTGACAACGACACCAAAGTTTGGGTGACGAGTGATGAGGGTAGCGGATCTTATGATTATAGTGATGCGGCCAAAGAGGCTTTTCACGGTTGGCTGAAGCAGAGATTCGGCAGTATTGAAAAGCTCAATGTACTTTGGCGTGCAGAATATAAGAGCTTTGATGAAATTCCGCTTCCACAGTTACCTGACCAAGGGACTGGTAATAAAGCTGCATGGTTTGCCTTCCGGGAATTTTCAGGATTAGAATATGCAAATTTTATCGCCCTAAGAAACAAGGTGATCCGGGAGCATGATCCGAGGCATCGGCATCCCACCAGCCAGTCCAGCTGCCTTAGTATCAACTCGGCTTATTTCACGGCGGGTGGAGGGCCAATGGATTTTGAAGATATCGCCAATATCTCATTTGCCGAAGAGCCTGGATTTGGTGTGGATGCTTACAGTACTTCCGATAGCTTCGCAGGATGTGATATTGATTTCCTGCTAAGCCTTGCGAAGAAAAAGCGTTTGGTTAATAACGAATTCAATGTCCATAGCCAGGATCCGCGGCACATGGCGCAGAGTTATTGGGCGATGATTGGCAAGGGAGTCAAAGGTGTGGCGACATGGAACTTTCAGGAAACGCCCAATCAATGGATATATTACATGTGGGCGTTGCTGAATTCCGATAATACGCCTCGTGAAAAGCTTGGCCCGATTGCCGACTCCAATCAGGAAATACATCGTCTGGAACGTATTTTGGGAACAGCAACGCCTTCTGCCTTTGTAAAGCCTGTGGCGCTTTAT
>JBDSIH010000307.1:0-1887 GCA_039918055.1 Chthoniobacterales bacterium | reverse complement strand
GCAATGTAGCCGCCGCCGTGAGGCGGTGGAGGAAAAGGGCGATGTGCAAATTTGAAAATGCACAGAGGTTAGGCATGTTGCCTCTAATGGAGGGACGTGCTCCGACGCGTCCATTCCGGGCGGATTCGATAAACGATAAGCACCACGCGCTTACGCACGCGGCTACGGGAGTTTTCGGAACGGACGACGTGGAAATCGTCCCTCCATAGGAGTCGGGATGCGTGAGGGCGAGTCGGTCTTCCAGTTTGGAATGCGGCTTGATGAGACGGGGAATGCCTGCTAGATTTACAGGAGCATGAGCACGGCGGAGCTAATCGAAAAAATCAAAGCCCTTCCTCCCGAGCAGCAGAGGGAAGTGGAAGGCTTTGTGGCGCAACTTACTGGCGGTTCTTCCTCTGTGAAATATGCATCCTCTGAAGAGGTGCGCGCAGTCAGTGGTCGGATATTTGAAGAGAATACCGAGCTTTTCAAAAAATTAGCGCAATAGGAAATGCAGGAACCAAAGTTCATCGGGCGTGAGGTTCTTGACGAGCTTCACCGCGAATCAATGTTTCGCTTTGGTGGCACTATGGGCGTGCGGGATGAGGGGCTTATCGAGTCCGCGCTGGGCGCCGCGCAGAATACATTTTTTTATGCGAACGGGGATTATTACGATATTGCCGCGAGTTACGCATTTCACATTTCCCAGGCACAGGCGTTTCTGGATGGCAATAAAAGAACGGCTGTCGCTGCGGCTTTGGTTTTTCTCGCGGTGAATGGATGCGGATTCCGTAAGGACGATGGACGACTTTACGATGCGATGATCGGTATTGCAGAAAAACGCGTGACCAAGTCGCAGATGGCGCAACTCTTTCGCCGGATATTTTCGGGTGCAGTGTAATGAGTATGCCGCATCCGCACGGAACGGACGCGTCGGAGCACGTCCCTCCATAGGAGGCCGAATTTGAAAATACACGGAGGTCACGCTTGTTGCCTCTAATGGAGGGACGGCTTTGCTGGCAGAGCCACCCTTCGGGCAGACCATCGGTCTGGCTATCTCGCTATGCTCCATTGACGCGTCCGTTCCGGGCGGATTCGATAACGATAAGCACCACGTGCTCACGCACGCGGCTACGGGAGGTAGGTTTTTTAAAATACCCGCTATTGCAGGGCAGTAGGCGGCGCGTTATTGTTCAGAAAATTGAATTTTGCCATGGAGGATAAATTAAGCAGATTTGGGCGGAGTATTTGGGGATTCATCTTTGGCGTGCTGGGGGGATTGGTTCATGGTTTATTCATGGATTTTTCTCTGGAAGGATTACTCCTTCTTATGGGTGGGCTTGGCTTACTGGCGGCTTTGATCGGATTCATACTGCCCCGGAAAATCAGCGATGAGTGGGTTTCGAATATTCTTTCCTTTTTTATGAGGTTGTAACCCTCCCTACACGATGCCTGCCTCTATTATAATTTCATCCGCGTTTTATGCATTGCTTGCGTTACTGTTTGCAGGACTGAGTTATTTTACGGATCTGTCCTTAAAGGTGGGCTGGCTGGCAGGAGTGTTTGCTGCGCTGGTTGCATTGGGGTTGGTGGCTCGCATCCCCATGGCGAGGAAGGCGGCTTCGGTGGGCGTCTTTATTGGTTATCTCTGGTGCGTTGTAATTTTGGTGGCGGGCTACTCGCCTTTTTTAGCAAACGGATTCGGACCCGCGCAGGTGGCGCAATTTCCAGGATATGTAACCTGGCTGGTCGTGTTGTGCATGGTGGGTATTCTTACCGCGGTGTATGGCAACTTGTGGACGGGGCCAAGCAATCGCTACTTCGGGGATAAAGTATAGGAAGCGAAGCATGATCCTGCGCGCGTGTTTTCGGTTTCTTCGACGGGTGCTGGATAACAAGAGCTAGTTT
>JBDSIH010000306.1:0-13835 GCA_039918055.1 Chthoniobacterales bacterium | reverse complement strand
GCACCGTAATAGGGAGTTTTAGCGGTTTCAAAAAATCCGCCCTCGCCATCCTTTGCGCCAATCCACTCCTCGGTATACAGCGTCGTGTTCAGGGCAAGAATCTCCGCGTCCTGACGCCGGTATGCATCGGCCAGCTCCACGGTCGTGATATCGTAATCCGTACGACCGACGATTTCCGCCTCGGTGACGCCGAAATGCCGCTCCATCGATTTATTGCACCCGAGGAATACGGAATTCCTGTCCTTGAAAAAAATGAGGTCGGGAATGCTGTCTATCAGCGCGCGCAGCCGGGCGCGTTCGCTGCGGTGGGCTTCCTCGCTGCGCCGCAGGCTTTCATCTGCCAGAATACGCTCCCTGCGCAGCTGTGTCTTGGCCAGCGCATGCTCCACCGCCAGCCCGAAACGCGCCAACCGGTCCTTCATGACATAATCCGCAGCCCCCCGCTTCATGGCCTCCACGGCCACATCTTCTCCGATAATGCCGGAAATAATGATGAAGGGAATATCGAGACCGCTATTGTTCAGCAAATCCAGCGCGCGCAAACCGTCAAAATGCGGCAACTGATAATCCGAGAGAATCACCTCATACTCGTCGCTGAGATTCGCCAGATAGTCCTCCTCCGTTTCCACGCGTTTGCAGACGGGGTCAAACCCACAATCCTTTAGCTGCCGCAGTAAAAGCTCTGCGTCTTCAGGACAGTCCTCTATGAGCAAGACGTGAAGAGGTCGTGGCATTATAGTTGTTCTTTGACCGGCGGGGGGGAAATAAAACATATCACCACATTACCAGCGGGTAAATACATATCCCTGTTGCACCTGCACGGGTTACCCCTTTAACTATACTCCCAAGCACGACATTCCGCCCCTATCATGAAACATAGCCTAACCCTGATCCTGACAATGCTCTGCAGTATCGGCCTCCTGCATGCGAAAGATTACGCCTTCATCGATCAGCTTCCAAAAAAGCTCGCCCAGGCAATGCTACAGAGCCAACCGGGATGGGATTCCGGCGTCACCTCGGAAATGAACGAAGCGACCTCGCAATACAACGAAGCCCTCGTCGCCATCATCAAAGACCTGGCAAATCAATATTACCCCAAAGACACGTTCGATAAAGCGGCCCTGAACGATTACCTCAAATCGCTCTACACCGTGCGCCGCTTCAAACAGATTGCCGCAAACCCCTCTGGCGAAGATCACGGCACCGCCGCCAGCCTCGACGTCCCCACCGAAGTGAGCACCGATCTGGAAAATACCATCTCCGACATGGTGCAGGCCATCACCACCGACGATCCCAAATTCAACTACGCAAAGTGGAAGAAACACTGGGAACGCACGCAGCGGCAGTAACCCGCCTCTTTCGAAAGAATTGGAATAAACACCCATCCCCCGCTAGGCTGGGCAGCGAACCACCCCGCTTATGAATCAACGCACGCTCGGTCGCACGCATCTGAAAATCTCCGCACTTGGTCTTGGCTGCATGGGCATGTCGCACGCCTACGGGTCGCCGGATGATGCGGAATCCCTGCGCGTCCTCCATCGCTACGTCGAACTCGGCGGAAACTTTCTCGATACTGCCGAAATCTACGGACCGTTTACCAATGAAGAACTCGTAGGCCGCTTCCTGCGCGAAACCAATCGCGACAATCTCGTCATCGCCACGAAATTCGGCTTCAACATCGATCCCACCACACGCGCCGTCTCCGGCATGAACAGCTCGCCGGAAAACATCCGCAAAGTCTGCGACGCAAGCCTGCTCCGCCTGGGCATTGATACGATAGACCTTTTCTACCAGCATCGCGTAGACCCCGCAGTGCCGATTGAAGAAACCATCGGCGCACTCAGCGGCCTCATCGTTGCCGGAAAAATCCGGGCCATCGGCCTCTCCGAAGCCAGCGCGGATACCGTACGCCGCGCCAATGCCGTGCACCTCATCGCCGCCCTCCAGTGCGAGTATTCGCTCTGGACTCGCGACCCCGAAAAGAACGGCATGCTCGATGTCTGCCGCGAACTCAGCATTACCTTCGTCCCCTACAGCCCGCTCGGCCGCGGCTTCCTCACCGGAGCGATCCAGTCCCCCGCCGATCTTGATGAGAAGGACTGGCGCCGCACCAACCCCCGCTTCCAGGAAGACGCGATGAAGGAAAACCTCGAACTCGCCGAAGAGATCAAGCATCTCGCGAAAAAGAAAGGCTGCACCCCCGCGCAATTCGCCCTCGCATGGGTCATGGCGCAGGGCACGAATATCGTCCCCATCCCCGGCACCAAGCGCCTGAAGTATCTCGAAGAAAACATGCACGCCGCCGAGATCACCTTCACCGCCGAAGAACTCGCCGAAATCCACAGCCTCTTCCCGCCCGGCGTCGCCACCGGCGCCCGCTACACCGAAGACGGAATGGGCGCGCTGAATCGGTAGGGCGATTGCGGAACGCGGATTGCGGAATGGATTAAACGCTGTTACAAATATCTTCGTGAATCGTTCGCTCACCAAATGTCTATTCGTGGCTTTTGGCGCGGGATTATTATCATTCGCGGCCATTATAGGAATGGATTTACTGTTTAGCTGCTCAGCTGAATATTTTCATCCCGACGAGATAGCCGTTTTTTTATTAAAAGTGCTAAGTCCCTTTGTTTTTGCTTTCGCCATTGCGGTGTATGCGGGGCGGCATGACAAAGTCGCTTTCATTACCTGCGCGGTTCCTGCAATTGCCATAGGTCTAATCGACTATATAACAATTCTGCAGTTTAGAATGGAGATGGCTGCGCGCCACTCCATGGGAAGTATGGTAACCGGTCCGGGATTTTTCATTCTTTTACCATGGGCTTTCGTATTAGGGGTGGCAGGCATCGGTCTCAAACGATTCGTGGAAAAGCTGCGCCGCAAATAAAAGGGGTACCGCCTTCTATTCAGTGATGATATCGCCAGCGAATATCACATTCGAATGCACCAAATCCGGCGTAATTTAACATTGTTATGGCCCCTCCTCCCAATCGCAAACTTCAGAACCTGCGCGAGCGTGTGAAGCGGGCACCGGAAAATTTCGCGGCGCGTTTCGCGCTTGGCGAATATCTTTTCCAGGTTCGTAAGTATGCCGAGTGCATCCCGGAACTGCAAAAAGCGCGCCAGGGTCCTGCTTTCCGGAATCGCGCTATGAAATTACTCAAAGAAGTCCTCAACCTGAATGATGGCAACTTTCCCCTGTAGCGGAATTTGTAAGAATGCCGATCTTTCAGACTTTGCGCCGCACGTAGGAATTCTCACGAATTCCGCTACGAGGAAAAACAACCCTGCCCCATTAGGAAATCGGCATTCAAAAATCCACCATTCAAAATATGTTGTATATTCGCTATTCGCGAATAACATATATCTATGGTTTCGAAGTCTCAAGATGTGTTTATACTGCTTAAGCTCCTGCTTACGCCAGTAATGAAAACCTATGGCGAATTAGGCGCGGAGCTCGGTATGAGCGCCTCAGAAGTGCATTCCTCGGTAAAACGCTCAACAAGGGCAGGGCTAATTCATCCTAAAACTTTTCGTCCGCTCCGGAAACCCTTGGAGGATTATGTTCTTTATGGCGTGCCCTATGCTTTCCCCGGTGTGCCAGGTCCGGTTGTCAGGGGCATGCCCACCTCTTATGCAGCCACTCCTTTGCGCGAACAACTTGAAGTTTCGACAGATCTTCCCCCGGTGTGGCCGGACGCCAAAGACGGCACAGCGCGCGGCTACACTCTGGAACCATTATATCCTTCCGCCCCTTTCGCCGCACGCAAAGATGCGAAACTCTACGAACTGCTTGCGCTCGTCGATGCACTCCGCGAAGGCCGGGCGCGTGAAAAAAATCTCGCGATAAAGGAACTCCAAAACCGAATTTCAAAACTAAC
This sequence comes from Chthoniobacterales bacterium, assembly GCA_039918055.1. GTDB lineage: Bacteria > Verrucomicrobiota > Verrucomicrobiia > Chthoniobacterales > JBDTJR01 > JBDTJR01. The sequence goes on along the minus strand of JBDSIH010000306.1, from coordinate 9,954 downwards.
GAATGACACCCCTTGAGCGCCTGCGCATTGTCGCCCCACACCTGAGCGCCACGGAAGTGCATTACGCATTTTTGGGCGGCTCCGTTTTGCCACTGCTGGTGGATATCCCGGAGTTGATGGATTTTCGACCCACAAAAGATGCCGATGCCGTAGTCGTTAAGTGAGCAGTCTTGCGGTATTCTCTGATCTTGAAAGACGCCTCGAGCGAGCGGGCTTTTCTCATGATACATCAAAGAATGCTCCGATCTGCCGATGGATCATTCAGGACTGCAAAGTGGATATCATGCCCATGGATTCTGCAGTGTTTGGCATGAACTCGAAATGCTTCCCGGAAGTCCTATCCACCGCAGAGATGAAAAATCTGGGCGAAGGGATAACGGGCCCGGTCATTACCGCACCACTTTTTCTCGCCACCAAAATCGAGGCTTTTAATGATCGTGGCAATGCAGACTTCTTTGGCAGTCACGATTTGGAAGACATCGTTACGCTTATTGATGGTTGCGAGGGAATCGCCACGCAAATGGAAAAAGTCAGCCCACCTATCCGGGAACACGTCAGCCTTACTTGCACCAATTTTCTTTTGAACCGCGATTTCCAGGATGCATTACCCGGACATATCTCGGCAATATCCGGCGGCGCGCAACGAGTGGACATTATTTTAAGCCGCTTTCAACGTATCGCTAAATAGACAATACACTTAAGGACCTGCTCCATTCAGAATTCCGACATCCCGCCAATTGCAGGGTACTTCTAATTCGCAACAAAAACCCTCCCCTGGAGAGACAACTTCCCCCCCTCGGAATTCTCACGAATCCCGCTACAGGGAAATCTCTCTTCGTAGCCGATCTTTCAAACTTCGCACTTCGACGGAATTCTCACAAATTCCGCTAAAAAGAAGCCCATCCGGCCTCCCACTTGCGATATGTCATTAGAGATTGAGCATCTCGCTCAACTCCTATAATACAATCCCATCTTCGCCACATCCATGCCGTCTTTTCTCGATTCACTCATTCTTGCGGCAGCCGACGGACATGGCGACCACAAGCTGACGGTCTTTTTCACGCAAATTGCCCTCCTGGTATTGGTAGGCCGTCTGCTCGGGGAATTGATGCAACGCATCGGGCAGCCTGCGGTCATCGGGCAATTGCTGGCGGGAATTGCTCTCGGGCCCAGCATCTTTGGCGCGGTGTGGCCATCCGCGCAGCATTTTATTTTTCCCGTCTCAGGTGCCGACCGGCAGATGCTCACGGGCGTGGCCGAGCTTGGCGTGCTCATGCTGCTTCTCCTCACCGGAATGGAAACCGACCTCGCGCTCGTGAAGCGCGTGCGGCGCACGGCGATGTTCACCTCGGCGGCGGGCATCATCATTCCTTTCGCCTGCGGCTACTTCCTTGGCGAATTCCTGCCAGATAGCATACTGCCCGATCCCGCACGGCGCGGCATTACCTCGCTCTTCCTCGCCACGGCGCTCTCGATCTCCTCGGTAAAAATTGTCGCCGCAGTTCTGCGCGAGGTGGATTACCTGCGGCGCAGTCTCGGTCAGGTGATTCTCGCTTCGGCGATTCTCGATGATACGATCGGGTGGATCATCCTCGCCTTCATCAGCGGAGTAGCCGCGCACGGGAAGATTGTGCTCGGTCCGTTGCTGCTGAGCGTTTTCGGCACCGCATTTTTCCTGCTGTTTTGCTTCACCATTGGCAAGCAATGGGTCGCGCGCATCATCCGCTGGTCGAATGACGCCTTCTCCGGCGAGATGCCCGTCATCAGCGTGATCCTGCTCATCATGCTCGGGCTCGCGCTGCTCACCAATGGCATCGGCGTGCATACCGTCCTCGGTGCCTTCATGGCGGGAATCATGATCGGGCAATCGCCGATCCTGACAAAACACATCGATCAACAACTCCGCGGCCTCATCGTCGCGCTCTTCATGCCCGTATTCTTCGGCGTGGCGGGGCTTTCCATTGATCTGAAAGTACTCGTGGATCCGCACCTGCTCGAACTCACCCTGCTGCTCATCGTCATCGCCACCATCGGCAAACTCGGAGGCTGCTACCTGGGCGGACGCCTCAGCGGACTCAACCATCCCGAATCCCTCGCCATCGGCCTCGGCATGAATGCGCGCGGCTCCACGGAAGTCATCCTCGCCACCATCGGTCTCGGCATCGGCGTGCTGAACCAGTCGCTCTTCACCATTATCGTGCTCATGGCCGTGGTCACCACGCTCATCATGCCCCCACTCCTGCGGTGGACGCTTGCCCGCGTGCCGATCCGCAAGGAGGAAAAGGAACGCCTTGAAACCGAAGAGGCCGAGGAAAAGGACGGCCTCCCCAAAATCGAACGCATCCTCGTGGGATTGAATGGCGGGGATGATAGTCTGGACAGGCGCTTCCCCGCACTTCTCATGGGGTGGTTCATCGGTGCACGGCAGCTTAGCGCGACCGTGATTGATCTCTCCGGAAAGAAAAAAAAGGAGGATGCAAAAACTGCCGCCCTGCCCGGGATCGTAGTGGAAACCGCAAAGAGCGTCATCGAAGCCGAATTCAAACACAAATCCAGCGAAGCCAAAAAGGCACAAACCGGAGAGCAACCCGCTCACCCGCTGGATGCCGCTGCATTATCCGCCGAGGCAGAAACCGTTTCCGTGAAGGAGCTCTTCGCCCTCCTCACCCCCGGGGCCGATAAAGTCTCCACTCCCGAGTTGATGGCCGAAACCATCCTCACCGAAGCAAAAAACGGCTACGGCATGCTCTTCCTTTCCATCGGCGATGCGGAAAAATATACAAATGCCCTTCAGAAAATCCTGCGCGATTTTCCCGGTCCCGTCGCCATCCTCTTCGAGCCAAAAAATTACAAACCGCACACGGACGATACCCTGACAAACATCCTCGTGCCCACAACCGGCGCGGATTACTCCCGCTTCGGCGCAGAAGTCGCCACCGCGATTGCCAGGGGCAGCAAAGCCTCCGTGACCGTGCTGCATGTCTCCGTCGCGTCGGATAACGAATTATTCCGCCGCCCCTCGCAGCTACTGCGCGAAGGCCGCTCCATCTCGGCGGATATCAAAGCGCTCGGAAAACGCGAAGGCGTAAGCATCGTCGCCAAAACCGTCACCGGCGGCACCAAGCAAAGCACCATCCTGCGCGAGGTGAAATCCGGACACCACGAATTGATCGTCCTGGGCACCAAGTCCAAATCCGAAGAGGAAATCCATTTCGGCACCAGCGCCATGGCCCTCCTCGAAAAAGCCACCTGCCCCGTGCTCGTCGTGAAGTCGTAGCAGCGGCTTCCGCTGATCCCATCGTATAAAGGTAGGGAGCGTTGATTCTCCATCGATCTATTTTGTTTTGAGCAGCACCACTCCAGCGGTGATGGATTGCTTTTTTCCACCAAAGGATTATCACGTCTCTACCCTCCGCGTCTCTGCGGTTAAATTAAAATATGCTCCGGCTCCTCCTCGCACTGCTCCCCTTTCTGCTTGCCGCTTCCGCGATGGGGCAGGGTGCGAAGAACCCATATCGGCCTTCTCCCCCGATGCACACTAGCCCTGTTCCCGAGAACGCTACGGTTTCGCTGCTGCTTCCCGATTCTCCTTACTTTATTGGCGACAGCATTTGGGCGATATTTCAGTTGAAGAACGTCGGGAACACAGAATTTTCTTATAATACCGGAGGCGACTATCAAGGCACCGGTTTCCCGCTACGGTGCATAGTGATCGTGAAGAATGCGGATCGGAATGAAGTGCCCGGGAGAGTGATATATTCCCATATCTTTGGCGGCAGAGCGCAAACACGCCCCTTAAAACCCGGCGAGAAATTTGACCAGCAGATCCCCATTCTCGGATTCGCTATGATCGATACCCCCGGTCACTATACCGTCAGCGTTTTCCATGATTTCGGTTGGGATGAAACGGCGGAGATTAAATTCCCCGTCGCAGAAGGGGCGTTTGATATAGTAATGCCCACGGAGAAACAGGCCGCCGAAATTGTTTCCAAAAAACTTTCCCAGGAATTGGCACCTGTGGAAATCACGTGGCTTTCCAATCCTATTTTTTTGGTCCCACTTCAAAACCAAGCCGAAGCAGGGAATGTAAATGCCGTGACGGGAATTGAAAGCATTGAAACCCGAGAATCCACCGCAGCACTTATCAAGCTGCTTTCCAATCCCAATGCCAAAATCGTTAACAGAGCAGCGCAGGCTTTAATATATCGCCTGCCAAATACTGACGATCGCCCGTTTGATCGCAAACCGGGTGAGCTCTCCGTTCTTACCCGGGATTCCAAACAGGAAGATATAGTGCGGCAACTGGGCGCAAAATTCCTCAATAGCGACAATGATCAACTACATATGTATGGCTTACGATTTCTACAATCCGTCGGAAAATCCGATGATATCCCGACGATCTCCAGTGCCCTGCAGCGCGTACTTGATCGCGAGCAGAACCAAACCCCTAAGACTGATGCATCAGACAAAATCGACATAAAACCCTACATGCTTGCCGCCGCGAGCGACATTTTTTCCAGAGGTGCGAGAACGGATGGTAAGGGAAGTGATGCCGATTCCCTCCTCTTTCTTTGCCAGCTCGCCAGCGCAAACACTCCTCGCCCCGATGCTGAAATATCGAAAGCTGCCATTTTTACCGCGCTCGATAAACCCGCACCACTATTCCGTCAGATAGCATTGGTGGCAATTCCCCAGCCCATCACGGACGAATGGATACCTACGATCATTCGATACATGAATGATCCCAGTAACGAAGTGGCAGAAACCGCATGCGGGATTGCCGGAAAATCAAAAAAACCTCAATTCATTGCACCCTTGTTGAAAATAATGAACGATGCATCCGAAGCACGCTTGATCGCCGCGAGCGGGGCCGCATGGCAGCTCGGCAGTCGCCTTAAACTCTGGGATTTCTGGGCAAACAAACTCACAAATAAGAAATACACCTACGAGGCCGAACACGTTCTCACCCACGTCATCGCCGAAGTGGACTCCCGGCACACCGATTTCTCAGGCACGGCAAACCTTACCCATCAACAAGCACTCACCCTTCGTAAGGCGTGGGAGCGGTTTTTAAAAACTCACCGCAAGGAACTCGCCGAAGGAAAACGCTACTCCTACAAAGACCCCGTCGTCCGTCCCCTCATGGGATTCGCGGCAGACGGAAATAGTTTCTTCACCTTTGGCCTGGAAGACGGTCGCCAATGGCCGGAACGCACAAAATGAAACCACACCTCCTCGCACTGCTCCCCATCCTCCTTGCGGCTTCCGCGATGGGACAGGATGCGCAAAGAATAGCCTCTAGCCCGTCGATGAACCTTCACCCCGTTCCTAAAGACGCAAAAGTTTCTCTCATTTTTCCGAAAACTACCTATCGGCTCGGCAGCAATATTCTCGCGACGTTTCGCCTGGAGAATACGGGTACAACGGCTTTTCCGTGCACCTACCGCGACCATTATGATGAATCGGGATTTCCGATGTGGTGTAGGGTGATCGTCAAAGACAGCAGCGGGAATGTGCTGCCGGATATCGCCATGCGCGCCGCCGACGTGGGAGGTTTTGAAGTCCACATGTTGAAAGCGGGCGCAAAGTTCGACCAGGCGATCCCGATTTCCCGCTATTCAGCAATCACCGCGGCCGGGCATTACACCGTGAGCGTTTCCAATGACTTCGGCTGGAAGGAAACCGCAGAGCTAAAGTTCCCCGTCGCGGAGGGCGCGTTCGATGTTGTCCTGCCCACCGCGCAGGAGGCCGACGCGCAGGTCGCAGCGCTCCTTACCGCAGAGACGACCTCTGACGACTTTGCACTACTCCGCAATCCCATCTTTCTGCCCGCACTCATAAAATACGCGCAGTCGGGGAATACTCTCGCGGTAACAGGAATCATGAGTATCGAAACAAAGGAATCCACGGCTGCGCTTATCAGCCTGCTTTCCAGTTCCAATACTGAGATCACCATCGAGGCTTTGAAGGCATTGTCCAATCGATTACCAGATTTTACTTTTGAGGAATATGGACGCAAGCCAGGCGAGGTTGCCCGCCTTACCTGGGATGCGAAATTCGAACCGGAGATGCATCGGCAGGCACTAAAGCTTCTCCAAAGCAGCAATGAAACACTCGTCATGTACGGTGCGGCCATTATTTGTGTAATCGGAAAGCCGGACGATATGCCCGCCATCGCGGCGGCTTTGCAGCGCGTATTAGATCGCATCCAAGAGGAGAAAAAAACCTACCCTGAAGTTTCCAATGAGCCACCGGCAAAAGAGGAACTGGAAGAGGCCGTGCAGGCTCTAATTACCAAAGGCGCGCGAATGGATGGAACGGGCAGCACCGCAGATATTCTGATATTTCTGCGTCAACTCAGCGAACCAAATATTCCCCGTCCCGCCAATAATCAGTGGAAAGATATCATCAAGGCGGCCATGAACGAAAAATCGCCAACATTGCGCGGCGCGGCGTTGCTGGCCATTCCCACCTCCTTTGACGATGAGTGGCTGCCCACAGTCATACAAGGCCTGCGGGATAATAATAATTACGTTAAAATCACTGCCTGCAGAGTGGCCGGCAATTCACATAATCCCAAACTCATTGCTCCGCTATTGCAACTGCTGGAAGGTTCAAACGATATCTGGCTAACGCGCTATGCGAAGTGCGCTGCATGGCAACTGGGCAGTCGCTCTGACCTCTTGGAGGTGCGGTCAAAAAAAATGGCAGAACCCTCCGGCCTGCATTAAATGCAGGCTGTCTCCCCTGCGCGGCGATTCACAGAGACCGCCGGGATGTGACGACGCAAATAAATAAAGCCACGATCATTTTCTGAATAGGGTTCGTAGCAGCACTCCCCTTTCTGCACGACCACCGCAAGGAACTCGCCGAAGGAAAACGCTACTCCTATAAAGACCCCGTCGTCCGTCCCCTCATGGGATTCGACGCCGACGGAAACGCCCTCTATACTCTTTCCTTTAAAGACGGCCGCCAATGGCCGGAACGCACAAAATGAAACCATTTCTCCTCTTACTGCTTTTGATTTCCTCCGCAATTTCCGCGATGGCAGATAATCCCAACTCTTCCCCGGAAGACGCAAAAACTCCCATCCCACTCAAAACACAGACGGCTCCCTTCATCGAAGTGGAAACTTCGCCCTTCGCCACCCAGAAAATCGCGGAATCCCCCGGGCGCACTATCGTTGTCTACCGCTACTCCGTTCCTCCTCACACCAACCTGAATGTCGATGTCGGCTGGCAGATCTCCAGCTCCGTGGATTCAACCGTCACCGAAGTTTCCCATAAGGCATTCGGCAAGATCGTGACGAATTCCAGCGACGCACCGCTCACGGGAAAGTTTACCCTTTATAAATATCCCTCCCCTGAAGATCCGAAGTGCACTGTCTTCGAAATCCACTCCAGGGGAGAACCGAACGGCTCCATTCATCCCAGCATCGACCCGGAAAAACTCCTTTCCTCCACCGACTCCGGACTGCCAAACATAACCATCCACTCCGATGCGGACGCCACACTCTACAAACACACCTATGTTTCAAAAATAGGTAACAAAGACCAAACAGGCACCCTGCTCATCACCGCAAAAATCAACCCCCTCACAGCCGATGCCGCAGTAAAACGCCCTGCACCTTTCGTCGGGCCCTAAGATTATCCTCCCATCTCTGCGTCTCCTAGGTTCAATTAAAAACATGCTCCAGCTCACCCCCCATACCACCGCCCTTGTGCTGATTGATCTGCAAACGGGTATTCTTGCACAGCCCCGCGCTCCGCATTCGGCAGAGCACGTGGTGAAAACCGCGATAGAACTCGCCACCCGCTTCCGCACTGCGGGCGCGCCGGTGGTTCTTGTGAATGTCGCTTTTTCCAAAGACGGGAAAGACGTCCTGCGCCAGCCCACCGATACGCCGAGTGCCATTCCGCCGATGGGATTTCCCGAAGGCTTCAGCGATCTTACCGATGGCCTTGCGCAACCGGGCGACATCCGCATAACCAAGCACCAGTGGGGTGCATTTCACGGGACGGAACTCGATCTGCAACTGCGCCGCCGTGGTATCCGCACGATTGTACTCGCAGGCATCGCGACAAACATGGGCGTGGAATCCACCGCACGCCAGGCATTTGAACACGGCTACGCCCTCGTCATCGTGGAAGACGCGACAAGCAGCAACTCTGCCGAGATGCACAACTTCGCCGTGAAGAATATCTTCCCCCTCATCGCGAGAGTATCGACATGCGCCGAAATCGAACTGAAGGAATAGTTGCCTAAATCGAAACTCCGGATTTGCAGAGCATCACAACCATCGCGAAAATAGCCTGCTACCGTGATCGCGATGGAAGTGAAAGTTCGGCGTAAAAGCCCCTCCTGAATTTCAGGAGACGGGGCGGCAGCAGATCTTGCCTATCCGCTGCGGAACTGCGCGTATGGCAATTCCCTTCTCAGGAATAAAATCCTTCAGCTCCCCGTCTCCTTAATTGGAAATCAGACTGCTTTAAGGAGCAGGCGTGGCCGTTGGAGTTGCTTCCACAGTAGCCTCAGGCGTAGCGGTCGCCATTGGCGTAGCTTCCACGGTAGCCTCAGGTGTCGCTGTTGCCACAGGAGTAGCAGTCGCCACTGGCGTAGCTTCGACTGTAGGCGCAGGTGTCGGTGTCGCAGTGGCTACGGGAGTAGCTTCCACGGTCGGGGTCGGAGTGCTGGGTGCTACACTGGTCGGCTCCGGCTTTTTGTCGCAGGAAGAAACAAATACTGCCAGACCAACGGCTATCAGAGATGTAATATAAGATTTTTTCATCCCTTAAGCCTCTTCGCAAAATTATTTCATTACAACCCCCAATTCGTTCCATTCCCGTTCCTCACCCCCTTTACAGGTCGCCGCCTGATTCTGTATTTCTGGAAAATTGCGAGTGCCAGTGGGTGCAGTTTGTTAATCACTTCCGATTTACCTCCAAGGCAGAGCGTGCATCACCCGTGCCGCCGCGGGTTGCCGCGTCACCACACTCCCGGCGGCCTCGGTGTTGCGCGCCCTACCTTTAGGAACGCCCTCTCCCCGTAGCGGCATTTGTGAAAATGCCGACCGCCGCCGTGAAGTAGCACGCTCCCGCTTTAGCATTGCCGATCGCGCGGTTTTGTTAAATTTTCTCGTACCCCCAGTTAAGAATTAAGCGCGGCTAACGACGAAGACTGCCGCAATGTAGCCGCCCTGAGGCGGTGGAGGAGTGAAAGCCTCAGGACGCTCGGTTCAAATAGACGACTAATTTTTTTCCGTCTTTGCCGGGATATGTACCTCGGCGACTTTAATCAGCGTCCAGCCCTGTGCCTGCAGATCGGCGAGCACAACCGGTGCAGTGGCCGTCTGCTCATTCCAGTCCTTGCTTAGTTTATCGTCATCTTTGCCATCGAAGCGGAGCTGCGCGTAAAGCTCGATCGTAGCCCCTGTCGTGTCCTCACTTTTGAATACCGGCACGCATTGGAAAACGATTTTTCCCAGCACCGCGGTCTTCTTAAAATCGCTCAGCTGGAAAAGATGCTCGCCGGAATCCTTCACCGAGATCTGCCACGTCTGCGTGGCGTAGCGTGTCTCCGCTTTTTTCGTGCTCGTATGAAAGATGGAATATGTGACGCGGCACTGCACCCTACTGATGAGCGTGGGGTCATCCGTGGCTTCCCGCGCCGTGACATTGATCTGCCCCGTGATCGCCGTGATTTTATAATAATTCGTCACCGGCAGGGCCTCGATCGTTTCCGCCAGCGTCTCCGTGGCGTGCAGCGGCAGAAGGCCCAGAATACATAGTAAACTCAGCGTGCTTAAAAATATCTTCATGGTTCGGCCGGAACCCTACCAGACCCCTCCCCTTCCATGCAAATGCCGATCTGCATCAATTCTCTTCACCCCGATACCTTGCACCGTCGCTGAGGCATCTTTCCCTTGTGCTGACCACCCCTTTCTGAAATATATAA
>JBDSIH010000305.1:0-3302 GCA_039918055.1 Chthoniobacterales bacterium | reverse complement strand
GGTGGATTCTCTTTACAGCTTTCACCTCGAATACCCATGAGACGCTTTACTGATGCAATGGTGGAGGCGGGAGAAATACCCCTTAAGCGAAGTGCTTTTCGCCCCACAACGGGTTCTCCGGTGGCAGGAAAGTGCACTACGGATGGAGTCAGACGCTCCCCGTCCTCATCCGCCAGAAGGATGGGAAATCCGGCATCAATTGCGCCAACGAGCGAGTTTGTAGTTCCGAGATCAATACCGACAATCATCCTAAAAGAATAAGCGCTGAGTCAGGACACGCCAAGCAGGGATTAAACCAAAGTCAGTTGGAATTTCTGCTCACGAATACGCTTAAGCCAGCGGCCCGCATACGTGAAATCAGTGACCAGAACAGAAAGATGCTCAACCGTGCGGCCCTCAGGATTTTTATCCATTTGCTGTAGGCTGCTTGTCAATTCGGCGATCCATTTTTCAATGGCATCGCAAACGGCATCGAGTTCTGTTTCCAGAGCGATTTTTTGTAAAAGTAGGGAGCTTTTTATAACCCCGGAGGCAGACTGCAATTTCTCATTCCACTGAGAGGTCGTATTTAAAACCCGCGAGGAGCGCTCAAAAAGATCGGTCTTGCTGGGTAGTGAATTTTCACACCAGGGACTAGTTCCAAATTGCAGAAGAATGAATTCCCGAAGACGCTCGGCGGGATTCATTACCTTACGATAGGCGGTATTAAGATGAACGAATTCCGCCGTATCGCCGTGAATCGAATCGGGATGCAGCGTTTTCGCCTGTTTGTGGTAGGCGGCCTTAATCTCTTCTTCTGTAAAATAACATTTCCGATCAACTCCCAATACTTCAAAGGGATCACTCACGCGGAAAAACTTTCGCCGCAGGAGCAGTGCGCCACGGCATTGGGGTTGGTGACCTTAAATCCACCTTTTTGCAGATCATCGCTGAAATCCAGTTCCGAACCGCTGACAAACAGCGCGCTCTTGGGATCGATAACAACATTGACCGCATTTGAAACGACGACGATATCGCGATTTGCAGGGCCATCCACGAGGTCCATCTTGTATTGCAGGCCGGAACATCCGCCGCCAATTACCGCCACGCGAAGTGCGCCCTGAGGACGGCGTTGCCTCTCCAGCAAGGACCGCAGTTTGGCGCTCGCTGCATCCAGAACGCGGATCAGCTTTTCATTTCCTACTTTGAACTGAACTGGATTTTCCACCGGCATCTGCTTTATCAATGCCACGTCTGGCGATTGATGCAAGTGAACTAAGCGGAATTAAGCAGGCTGGGTAGCCGCCGTAATTCCCAGCGATTCACTGACAAACTTGCCGTTACTCTGCGGAAGCTCTGGAATATAGGAGTAATTTGGATCTTTTTTCTGTTTTTCAAGAACAGGGATAATTTGCTTCCAGGTCGCCCAAAGACCATGAGGCGCAGACGGTAGATCGGCCTCCATGGCCTTTCGCAGCTTGCCTAGGTTGTAAAAAGGCACGGCTGGAAACATGTGATGCTCGACGTGGTATTGCATATTCCAGTAAAGAAACGCAGGGAACCAGTTGCAGGTATAGGTTCGGCAGCACAGGCGGAAGTCGGGCACGTTCGGCGTCATCCCGATATGCTGGGGAGCTGCGCAAAGCGTCGTGAGCCAACCGGCGTAAAAACAACCGAAGGTGAAGATAACGATAAGAAACCAGTGGCCAGTTGCGACAAAGATGATGGCAAGCGCAAGCTGTCCAAACACAACCACACGGGCCCAGTTGCGATGTTCCCGACGAAGGTCCAGATTGGATTCAGGCATGACCTTATCCATCCATTCCTTCTTGAATACCCAGTCCTGAATATCACCGCGCGCAGAACGCACCCAGCCACGAATGTGGATATAGATGGCATACGGGTTGCAGGTAAGGCGAGTGAGTAAAAACTTGATCGTTGCCCAGTCCAGCGTTTCCGGCAATACAACTTCTCCGTCGTGATCCTTATGAACAGTCACCTGGTGGTGCTTCACATGGCTCGGGCGAAATCCGATAAAGTCGCTCCAGCTGATGAAAGAATAGATACGGATGAAAACATCATTCCATATTTTGGTTTTGAAAGGCGTTTTATGGCCCAGTTCGTGAATCGGCCCCCCCAGCCCCATGAAACTGCCGCAGGTACCGTGGAAAAATAATGCCGCAAACAAAAGTGGCACTGCCCACTGCCAGTTTGCGGAATGAACATTCAAGAAAGCGAGATAGGTCAGTGTGCCCGTGGCCACAAAAAGCGCCAAATGGGTAATGCACTGAAAAGCGGCCTTGAGATCACTGGACTTCATCAGCTCACTCATGACCTTTTTATCGATCTTACATCGGTACCAATTCACTTTGATTTGCTCATTCATCGTGAGTCACCCTACACCGGAACACCTATCCTGAAAATGCCCTGAATGTCGGAAAACATATCTGGTTTGATTTTCGCACCTTTCCGCTATAAGCTTCTTTTTGATGAAAAATCCCTCTCCGATCAAGGGTTCGCATACTACGGAAGCTGCCCGTACCAGAACCTGCGGAGATGGAAAAAGCTATCTATTTGGAAAAGCCGTATACCTTCCCGGCGGACGTTTTGGTCCTTGGCTTCAAAAGGATTATCAGCTGGTTATCCTGATCAGCGGAAGCCTTCGCGTAACTGTCGATAGCGTTCCCTATAATCTATTACCCGGCGAGGCCATTCTCCAGTCTCCTGGCCGCCGTCTTTTTTACCGCTTTTCAGAGAAGCAGGAGTCGGAACATACCTGGTGTGAAATCCTGCCACCGTTATTATCTGTCGAAGACAAGCGACTACTTAAAAGTGTTTCTGGGGTGCATAAAGTCCCCTCTTCCATTCATCTGCTGATCGAGGAAGGGCTCGCGGTAAGAAGTCATGAAAGTAAAGATCTTCATATCGCTATGTCTGCACTAGCCCGCGCCTGTCTGCTGCGGTTTGCCGCCCATGCGCGTTCGCTTGATCAGAGGGATACCGCTGCACCGCTTCATCCCGCACTGGAGCGCGCCATGGAAATCGCCGCTTCGCACTATGCGGAACTACACTCTGCCGAGGATCTGGCCCGGCGTGCCGGAATTTCTGCTACGCAATTACGTACACTTTATCGTGGTGCAAAAATGGAAAGCCCTACGGATATGATCTGGCGTTTGAAAGTGGAACACGCCATTCAGCTGATCCGCTCGACGGGTCTCACACTCGGCGAGATTGCCGAGCATTGCGGATATTCAAATCCCTTCCATCTTTCCCGCTCGGTAAGAAAACACACAGGCTCTTCTCCTCGTAGCCTGCGGCAGCGG
>JBDSIH010000304.1:0-18242 GCA_039918055.1 Chthoniobacterales bacterium | reverse complement strand
GGGTATGGCAGGAACATTCGTTTCGGGCAGTAAACACCACTGTCGCGAAGGGTTTTGAATGGGCGGAACTCCGCCCCGGCGCATTACTTTTCTGGACGGGTACCTACAATACGGGAAATCGAAATCCACCCGTCTCCCACGTGATGATTTATCTTGGCAGGCGAAAGTCGGATGGCCGGCCGGTCATGTTCGGCGCAAGCGATGGACGCTCTTATGATGGAAAGGCGCGCTGGGGAGTGGGCGTTTTTGATTTTTCGCTTCCGGCAGTGCCTGGAGGAAAAGCCCGTTTCATCGGGTATGGGGATGTTCCCGGGCTTCGCGCATCGACGGAGCCAGCGCCACAAAAGCCTTAAGTTTTGTCAGGCGGATTATCCGCAGGTATCGCAAGCTGGATTTCCTTTAATACAACCGACAGCAAAGTGGGGCCGTCAAACCAATAAACATCTCCCGCTTCGATGCGACGCAGGGAAACCGGGGTAGTGAGAATGTAGCGGTTATCATCAATTTTTCTAAGAAATGCCAGATGAGTTCCTGGAGAGAGAGCGGAATCATTATCGTTTTCAAGCAGAAAGGTCTTCGGAAGATCGCCTCTCACTTTTTGAAGGCAGACGACACGGATGCGTTGTTTGAAGATTTCCTGATTGGTAGATGCGTCGTTCATACGCGAGTGCGGCGCACGGGCAATGGATATGATCGCGATGAGTGGGGAGACCTCAACCAGCTGGTTGGCATTCGTGGGGACACCATGCTGGGCCAGTAGCGGCATCGGCATTGCGAAAATAGCGAGGCAGATCCAGCCTGGCAGGAGAAATGGTTTCATTTAAGTGGCAGGTTCTGCTGAAAGACGGTGTTTCCGGTATAAAGTACTTTCAAATCCAGCGTCTTGATATCCGGTGTCACATTTTCAATCACGACGGTGTAGCGATATTGCCCAGGCTGGTCGGTATCTTCAAACGTCTGGCTTTTGAAGGCGATTTTTTTCTTCACGACTACTCCCTTTTCATCCTGTGGGAAAATATGGAAGGCGAGATTTGGAACAAGGACTTCGCGGGGAATGCCGGAGGCATTAATTTTCCAGTGCAGGGTTACGCCCTGAGGGGAAATCTCTTTTTTATCCAGCGTTACTTCACAAAGCGAAGCCGGTGGAGGCGGCGCAGGAGCGCGGGGAGAGTTATCAGTAATGATTTTTTCCGCCAAATCACTTTTGGATAGCATGACTACCGCATTTTCATTGCAGAACCAGACGCAGCCGGTTTGCTGGGCCAGGGCGTCTATGATGACGGGTAGTTTAATGTTTTGGAGGTGAAGCGTAATCCGGGAATTATCCGCGGGTTTTGTCTTTGCGCTTTTAAGAATAAATTCCGGCAATCCGGAATGCGGAGAAATGCTTTTCGCGCGTTTACCTGCTTCGCTGAAAGCTTCCCACAACGTGGCGTCCTTTACTGAGTAATCGGCCAGCACGATAGCCTCGAGCTGCTTTCTTGCATCCGAGGGGACCAATGCCGGAAATTCCGCAGGGTATGTTTCGGCACGAACGGATAAAACAAGGCCGAGAAATAAAAGGGGGAACGCTTTTAGTATTCCCTGGTGAAGTTTCATAGGCGACGCTCGAAAGTATCGCGAAAAAAGCCGGACGCAAACGCTTTTTATAAATGGAGTGCCGACAAGTTAAAGAATGCGCTTCCTCCGTGGTCTTCCATTCTTAAAGCCAGGAAATTCATCATTCGGATCGGGAGCTTCGTAGGTGAGGGAGAGATCGCAGTTAAAGCGGCGTTTAAAGGTTTTTGCGTATTTCTTATAGGAGGGCATGTCCCCGCTTTCCATGGCAAGCGTCAGCATTTCCAGGTAAGCTTCCTGCTCCTTTGGGTAGTGCTTAATGATCTTTTTATATTCTTCAATGGACTCCGCAAATCGCGCCTGTTCTCCATAATAGCGTGCCAGCTTGTAGCTGAGTATGGGTTTTGGATTTCGATCCTGCGGAAAAGCCAGGCCGCTGAAAAAGCGTGTTACCGGATAGGAAAAAAATCGGACCGCTTCGGGGATAATAAAACACGCCCCCATAATAACGATAAGGAGGCTGAATATTTTGGTGATCGGGCTTTCAGCGTCTTTTGCTATCCAGCACCCATAGGTGATGAAACCCGCAGCGGCCATCCAGCGAAGTATTAATGAACTTTTCATGGATATTTCCCAAGAGTTACTTCACGCCATAGAGAGCAATCAGGGCCAGAGCCACAGGTACTGTAATTCCTGCGGCAAGACAAACTGCAGCAATACGAGTACGGCCATATTTAAATGCAAGAATCACTCCCGCGATAATGGTGAAGATAAGGCATAACGCCATGAGGATGACAAAGCATTCCATATAAATAGAAGAAAGGCCGCCGCCGATCTTTGGTGTGCGTCCGGTATGAATGCTTGAGAGGCGTGTGAGAAGCGGTCCGATCGCAGAGGTCTTCCCAATGTGAAGAATCTTCGTCTGCCATAATCCTGAAATGGCGAAAAAAACGATCAACGGCGCAAACAGACATCCGAGATAGAGATGAATGAAGCGCAGGGTTTTCATTTAAATACGGGTATACTGTCGCAGGGGCGGGGAGTGGAAACAGTAAGGGATTTGCAGCAATTTTCCAAGCTAAACTACCATTGTATTCAGCGCGGGATCGGACGTATTAATTTACTGCGCACGCGTCCTGATCTTCCCGCAATATGGGCATAGCGCGACAAGAACCGAGATCATGCGCTGGCAATGCGCACAGCTTTGCATGCCAGAGCCGGATCTTCTCTTGAGCTTCAGAGCGGGGCGAAAGATTACCCAGATCAATAATCCGAGTGGCCAGAAAAGAACGGCCACGGCGATGGTAATCCGCAAACTATTACGCATTCTTTTTTTTGCATCGCGATGCAGCCATCTCAGGCTGAGAAAATAGAGGTAGAGCGTAGATGTTACGATAAGGAGGATAATTACCCGAGTAAAAATCGGCGGCATGTTTACTAAGTCCATATTCAGAGATTTAGCGCTTAATGTTTACCCTGCTGGGATCGGTGCGGACAAACGGATAAAAGAAATTATCCGATCGATCTCCATAAATCATGTGCAGGGAATAAGGAGGATTTTGGTTTTCTATAGGAATGAAGCTGAAGAACATAGCGTTATCCTGATTCAGCGTTTCAAACTGTAGAGTGATCTGCCAATACCAGTTCGCTCTGTCTACATGCCATTTTCCGGTGGCGGAATAAAACTTTGCGTTGGTGGTCTGAGATAAAAACAGATTAGGCATACCCACAATTACAAATGTGCCATCGGCATTAAGCTGCAGGTTGTGTTCTCCATCTAAGTCCGTGCCAATCTGGCGAAGAGATTCTGCGGCATCTTTTGTCAAAATCCACGTGCCGACCAGATCAGCGTTCTGCGGAAGATTGTGCACATAGTTTGGAGCACTATCACAAGAGCAGAGCAAAGTTGCCAATATAGAAAGGAGCAGGAATTTGTTCAGCATGAGGAGTTACAGCTATAAGAAGAGAGGGCTACCATCAGAATATAAATTTTCAATTTTTCTGCGGAAGCAATTTTATAGCCATAGTTTTAGCGCGGCTTATCACAACAAAAGCGAGAGTGATTTGAACGATGGTAGCGATGAGGGCGCTCACCTGATAGTCATCCGGTGCTCTTCCGCCCTGATGCGCCTGAAGAATATAGAAGAACTCCTGAAGAAGTTTGGGAGTGCTTTCCAGAAGGATGAATACTGAAACTCCGACCAGCGCCGCAAACAAAAGGCTGGCTCCGGATATCTGCACGGATGCCGTAGTGTTGTCAGTGACTCCCAATAGCGATGCAATAGCCTCACTGCGAAAAAGAAAGAGCAGGGCGAAAACGAACTCGATCAGCAGATAGGCGGCAAATGCCAGAAAGTACCATAGCGGATTTATTCCCATGGATGAAAATGAACGCATGGAAGTCAGGGCTATGCCAATCTGACCCATCGTTCCGAAAAGCCAGTAAAAACATAGGATGCCAAGCAGCTTTAAGCCGACGATGAAAAGATTTCGCATAAAAATAAAAATGACCCGGAAGGAAGATAGTATTTCATCCGCATGGGGTAGCAACCTTTGAAAGGAGTGTAACTGCAGTTTTTGCTCCCGGATTGTAAAAAGCGGGGGCATTCGTTACATTGTCTTTTAGTGGCCCAGCTTCCCTGATTATCCTGTAAAAAGGCAATGCATTCTCACCGGCGTCTTTTTTCTGTCTTATGCATCACAATTTTACTCGGAGCAGATTTTGCAACGGGCGCAGAATTGAAAGTTCCCGCGCCGCCGTTATCTAAATTTTATCATGGCATTTATCCCGGAGGGATATCCGGTGAGGAAGATGATATTACGCCTGAGGATCTTGTATCCTACGAAACGGCGCTAGGGCGACGTGCGACTTGGGTCTACTTTTCCCATAACTGGTATGTGAACCATGTTTTTCCTCTGAAAACGGCGCAATGGATACGTGAAGCCGGCGCAATCCCTTTTATTCGCCTGATGCTTCGGTCAAAGAACCATAAAATTGGTCAGGGTGAAAAAAACTATACGCTCCAACGCATCATCGACGGAAAGTATGACTCCGATCTTATGGCCTGGGGTCTCGCGGCAGGTAAATTCGGGTCGCCGCTCATCGTGGAATATGGCACGGAAGTGAATGCCGACTGGTTCGGGTGGAATGGAAGATTTCATGGCGGAGGCAAGGTGCAATTGCAAAATGGGAAGGAGTTGCCCACAGGCCCGGCGAAATTCATCCAGGCATACCGACATATTGTGGAGACAATCCAGCGTGGAGGGGCTGACAATATCACCTGGGTATTTCATCTCGATATCACCGACTCTCCAGATAAGGCATGGAATCACTTTGAAAATTACTACCCCGGAAACGATGTGGTGGATTGGATCGGCGTGAGTTGCTACGGGGCATTGAAACCCGGGGATGATAAGGAGGAGGGGCGCAGCTTTCGCGAAAAGTTTGATCCCGTGTATGCGCGCATTGAAAAAATGGCTCCTGAAAAGCCTGTAATCATTGCGGAATTCGGCTCCGCGGCCCGGTATCGCTACATTCCTCCTGACAAATGGGCCAGAGCGGCTCTTGAAGATATTTTTTCCGGTCGCTGGCCCGCAGTGCGGGGATTTTCATGGTGGAATGAACGGTGGGAAAATGATTCCAATAGGCGGCATGATACGACAATGCGGATGCAGGATATTCCTGCGTTACGTGCCGTTTTTCAGCAGGAGCTGTCCACAAATAAAGAGAAGTTGTGGGAGAGATAGTAAATAGGCGTTAAGTATCAGCCGTCTAACTGTCAATAAATCGGTAAATTTACATAATTTCATAAGACATAAAGCGTCATAAATGGTAGGTTTTTCCCACCCCTGATTCTTAAGCAGTTCATGAAGCGGATCTTGCTCATTTCAAATTGTATTTTACTCCTGGCATTACTGTTATCAGGACTCGCTAATTTTTTCTTTATCAATAAGTTGGATAGTCGATATTCCAATACATTATCTTTAGAAATCAGAGGTGCAGTTCTGATTCGTTCGATTACGCGGGATAGTATTCAGCGTCAACGGGCTGTTACCAATATGCTTTTGGCCGCGACCACGAACCCTGCACAGGTAGCGACATTCCGCGATCATATTCAAAAGGCAGTCGCAAAAAATGACCTGAGCTTTCGCGAGCTTGATGACCTGATAAATGATCCGGATACTCAGATTAAATTCGATGAAACTGTAGCAGCCAGAATTCGCTATAATCACGAGGTAGATAAAGTATTGGCTCTTTTTGATGAAGGGCAGCTTGCATCCTCAGTAAAGTATAAGGATGGAATTCTAAGGCCGATATTTGCGCTCTATTTGGAGAAGCAGGATAATCTGGCAGAGAAGCTGGAAAATTTTAACGGAGAAAGAAATATCAAACTCTCCACCTGGAGCTCATTCTTCCAGTGGATATCAATTGGCTTGTCCACCTGGCCGATGATTTTGCTCTGTCTTGTGTGCTTTGTCTTCATTTTCTGGTCTTTGCTGATCGGTTGGAATATTCCGGACGAGCAGGCGTGAAATTTCCTTTTCCGCCTTGTCGGAAGATTAATTTGAAAGTAGGGATCAGGAAATGAATACCCTGCGGATATCTTCTCGTTTCGTTCATCTTTGTCTTGTTCTCTTAACGGGCGTATCCGCCTTTTCAGCGGAAACAAAAGCCGCCACTAAATCCGCGACGATTATCCCTCCATGGAAAATGCCATCGCATGAATGGCTTTTGAAACAAATTCCTCCCCCCCCTGCGCCGAACACCCCTGCGGGAAAAGCGGATTTGGAAAAAGTAATCCGTATTCAGGCTGCGGCGACGCCGAAGCAGATCGCGCTCGCGCAATGGGATTACAAGCTGAGTGTATTTACCTATAGCGAAGTGCTGGGAAAAAATTTCACGGCAAAGCGTTTTCCAAAGACGGCTGCACTTTTTCTCGGGCTCAATAATCTGATTCAGGTGGAAAATAATTACATGAAAAATCATTTCAAGCGCCCGCATCCTTTCGAGCTGGATCCGGGCCATGTGAAGCGGATTGTGATTGCCCCTCCGGGTTATTCCTACCCCAGCTACCATTCGGCCCGGTGTGTTGTATTTGAGAATGTATTGACGACCCTTGACCCTGCCCATGCGAAGGATTTTCATCTTGTTTCAGAACAGGTAGAAATTGACCGGGTACTGGGCGGCGAGCATTTCCCGAGCGATCTTAATGCCGGGAAGAAACTAGGGCATCTGATTTACGCGGCGCTGCTGAAGGACAAAAATTTTGTGGCAGCCGTGAACGAACTGAAAGCGGAGGAATGGACACCACCACCAGCAGGCGCGAAGAATATCAAGATTCTTGTGCCAAAGATGCCCCGATAGAGTAGGGCTCAAGTTTAAAAAGATACAGGAGGCCTGGAAACAGGTCTCCTTATCGTTTAAAAGGGAATCTGCGGTAAATACGTTACAAAAATAAATCCAAGCAATCCGCCCGCCAGAATTAGCAGGGCAGGATTTATCTTTTTCCCGAAATAGAGCACGATAAATACGACGGCTGCAAAAGCCAGCGTTGTCTGGTTGGTAATAGCCGTGCGCGCTATGGCTATCATACCCGCAAGCATAAGCCCTACAACGATAGGTGCCATGCCCTGCTGAACGGGTAGACACCACGCAGATTTTTCAAAACGAAGCCAGAGACGGCTCACTATCAGTGCGATGATACAGCATGGAATGAAGAAGGCGAGAAAGGCGGCAAGTGCTCCACCAGCTCCCGCGACATGGTAACCGATGACGATGACCATCAGCATATTCGGGCCGGGTGCGATCTGGCCGATGCTGTAAATATCCCGAAACTGCGCTTCGGTGAGCCAGTGCTGCTGATCAATGGTCAGCGTCTTCATTTCCGGCAGCACGGAGGTTCCCCCTCCAATTGCCATGATGGAAAGAAGCGAGAAGACACCAAGTATTTTTAAAATTGAGAGCATTATTTGAAAATACGGTTAATCGGCGGCCTTTTTGTCTGTTCCTGATTTGTCGCGGGAAAGATTGCGTGGGCGATAGAGAAAAACGGCAATCGGTCCTACCGTTAGAAGGACAATGACAAGCGAGACGTGCATGAAGCTGACAAGAATCAGGGTCACGCTGACGAGAATGATATCCACGTAGTGTTCAAGTTGCTTGTGTCCGATCTTAAGCGTGACAGCAAGCAGGAGGCCGACGGAAGCTGCTCCGATACCCTTAAGAACAGCATTGATTGTGGGGTTATGGGAATTCGAGGCGTAAACAAGACCGAGAACGAAGACCATGATCGAGCCGGGAAGCGTCATTCCTACAAAGCCGGCAATCGCTCCCGGAATTCCTCGCAGGCGATCTCCCACCAGAACCGCCATATTAGTGGCATTCAGGCCGGGGAGCGTCTGGGAAATTTCCAGAACAGTAAGGAATTCATCCTCATTCAGCCATTCCTTGGTGCTGACGAGGCTGTTCCGCAGATAGGCAACAACGCCGCCACCGAAACTCGTGCCGCCGATAATCAGAAAAGTCAGAAAGATTTCCCATATGGATACTTCTTTCATCGGCGCGGCAGGTGCACCGGTAGATTCCGATGCGGCGTCACTCATTATTTTTCGTCGCTTTTTTACCCTCGCCGTAAACTTTGGCGGTCTTGGTAGTGCCTAGCAGCACCCAGTCCGGCGCTTCGGTCTGCACAGCCTTGAAGAATACTTCCGAGAGTTCCTTGGCCTTGTGGTGCACCTCGTCTTCGCGATCAAACTTCGCCTGGAAGGCAAATTCCCCCACGAGAGACTGCTCCGTTCCGCGATTGCGCCAGATGGCGATCGTGGCCTTTGCATCATAGTGGTGTCCAAAATGGAACGAACCAACATCCACCTGCACTTCTTCGACGGACATATTATTGACAAGTGAAATAGGGCTGGGACGCGCGAGTTGAATTTTTTTCAACGTTGGAAAAACCTTCTCAATATCTTCAATGCCCTGCTCCAGCACGATGTTCGGAGAGATCAATACGCAGTTATGCGAATAGAGGCTGCGCATGCCTCCGATTTCGTTCTTGAGAGGAAGAACTTCGTCTTTAAATTTAACGTCACTCTTGCCTTCAATAAGGGGATGAATATCGACTCCGGCCGTCGTATCCATATCCGTATTCCGGAATTTGAAAGTCAACTCGTGGTCGGTCTTCGGCCAGCCATCCTCGTAAAAGGTGCGTTTCCGCAGAATAAAGGAATTATTATAAAGGTCGTAATCCGGGGTATCGTAGAAAAGAACTTCGCGTACGAGGCGGTGGAAGCCATTTTCATTCGTCGTGACGCCGACATCGAGTTTCTTGGCTATATGCTTAATCTGCTTCCAGTATTCCTCGAAGCGATCGGCTGAATTGAAGAGCTCCGGTTTGAGAAGAATCTTATATTCGCGATAGTGAATTTGATCCAGGGGGTGGCCGTCTGTGTAAAAGACCTCTGCGCTTTTGGGTTCTTTCATTGCAAACCGAATACGTAGGGATAATTGCACTCTTTGGCAATTCGCATTCGCTGTTTTTTCATCGGCAGAATTGTGAGAATCGGGTGTAGTGAGCAATATTCTTTATCGCACGCTATGAAACGATTTCTCTACTTGTCCGTCGCCGTCATCCTCGCGATGCTTTTTAATATTGAATGGGAGTGGCATCTTCCAGCAGGGAGCCTTCTTACCTGGCATGGACCTGCTGGAGGGACTTCCCTCTGCGTCATCATCATTACGGTATTGTTCTACCGGTCATTTTTATATTTTCAGGATTTTCTGATCAGCAGAGGCTATATGCGTTGTCGCGTAAGGACTCCATTCGATATGCTGCCACTTATCATTCTGCTGCCTCTGGCTTTTACTTATATTGCCAGGGGAACTTCATGGGTTTTCAAATGGGGTGAGGGAGAAACCAAAATGTGGTTTTATCTTTCCATCCTTGCCTCCATTTTTGCCTATCAGTTCTATCTTGTTGTCAAAGACGTTGCACATAACGCCAAGTACGGAAAACCTTGAGCGAGCAGAAAGCCCCGCTTACTGAGCGCTAAGTTTTTCAAAGTAGTCCTTAACGGAATTTTCGTAATTCGATGATGTCTGCGAAGCGGATTGATCCAAAACATGTCCTTTTACCTCCTGAACACGGGCCAGGCTTGATTGAAAATTCGAACGCGCTTCGTTAAAAACCTGCACCTTCTGGCGCAGCTGATTGAGAGCCTGTAGTTGATCCCGAAAGAACTTTCCATCGGGGCTCGTAGTCATGCGGTTCGTATTATCCATGAGCTGAGTAATGAGCGCTTCAAACGGTTCGGTAGGGAGATAGAGATTCTGCAGCTCTTTTTTAATAATTTTGCTGCGTTCGATTAATTGTAATTGCCTGCTTTTTAAGTCGCGCATCATAGCGGCCGCATTTGGATCCAGAGGTGCACCTTTTCGTTCCACAACAGTATATACTACTTGTGGATCGCCCATGTTCTTCAGGCTCTTATCCGGGTTAAATGCAGAAGTGTCGCTGCTGCTGAACTTAGTGTTTTTAGAATCTATTTTCTCGCCGCCATCTCCCGTTGATGGATCTGATTGTTTATCATCGTGCGCCTTTAGCTTGCCGGATTGATCTGCAATGGAGTTTACGCCTTCCAGGGGCTTTTCACGCCCCTTTGAAGTGGAAGATTCCGACCCTGCATTCAGCCCGGTTGAGAGGCCTGTATCGCGTCCAGTCTGGGACATTCCGCCGGCGCTTATTGGCGGAGGCGCCTGATTGCCCGTCCTGGCTACGGGGGAGAAAGAGTTTGCATCCCCGCCGGTTTTTCCTATTGGGCCGGTATCGTGTCCGAGCGTGCTTGTGTTTGTTTGCAGGGTTTGAAAACCCTTAATGAGTTCATCGACATCCTTCAGCATGGGGGCTTTCACATCGGCAGAGGGGGCGGTAATTTTAGCAATAATGTTTGGATCGCCGGGAGGAGTGGGAGTTTTATGAACAAAAGCATTTGAACCCGGAGTTTGCGCGCCACTGAACTGGCTTGCCTCAGGCATCTTTGCATTACTGCTCTGGGCCGTAATGCTCTGAATATATTTCTCTAAAAGATTCGTTGGATCGGAGTTGTTTTGTTCACCCGGCGTCTGAGTTCCTTTTGGATGAGTCTCCAGGGTATGAACGATGGATGTAATTTTAGGATCTCCGGTCAATGGAGGATTTGCCGGACCGGATGTTCCGGAAAGAATGGGCTGCTGGGCAGCGATTTCCGATTTTTTTGGCGATTTCTTGTCAACGTCTTTGGCGCGTTGCGCTGCTTCAATGGCGGCCTTCTTAAGCAGAAAATGAATATTGGCCAGTTCTTCGGCTGCCTTGCTCTCGCCTGAAAGAGATTCTGCCCAATGACCGGCCGCTGTGGCGCTGCCAGCCAGTTGCATCTGTGTTTTAAGCCCGCTGCGATCAAATGCACTGGAAGCTTCTGCATATGCTTTGCCGAGTATGGCTTCTTTCGTCAGCAGTATACGGTCTGCGATTCCGCTTAATGCCACCTGTGTAAGATTAGAAAGCTGCAGCAGTTTAGCCTGACGCTGGCTCACTGACTTTTGAAGTAGGGTGGCATTTGCACCCGTTGGTGGTTTCTCTTTATAGCTTTTACATTCTTCGAGTAATGCCGTCTGTCGATCGGCAAGCATCTTGACGAATGAAGTCGTATTACTCAGTTCCCAATCTTTGCGGAATTTTACATATTGCCCTAAAATTTCATTCAGGCTGCGGCTGGTACGCTCCATGGTGAGCTTGCCGTCGGCGAGTGCAGTGCGCATTTCCTGCGGTGTGTCACGGCCGGAAACGGATTCAAGAATGCTGATGGAATGGGTGACTTCCATGTCGGCAAGCAATCCGAGGGGCAGGCGCAGGCTGGAGGATTGTTCGACAATATTGCGGGCGGTGTGTCCCATCTTTGCGCGTTGCTCTTCCTGAGCGCGGGCTTGTTCGCGCATCGCATTTGCGAGGGCATCAAGGTTTGTTTTATCATCCCATCGCAGTCCCGAAGTGGGGTCGAGTTTCTGGTTCCACTCCGCCGTTTTAGAGGCCGCTAAATGCTGCGCGGCAAGAAGTGCGCGGATGTCTGCTTCAGTTTGGAGAATATGCTCGTAGAGTACCTGAAGGGCAACGCCTTCGCCGCCGATGAGAAGGGTGTAGGTTTCTCCGGTGGTCCACTGCTCGGCTTTGAGGGGATCGTTATCCTGTGCGCGTAAACGGATTTGAATCTGATCGCCCTCTGTAGCGTTAAGCGAAGCAATGGGCAGCGTATAGTCAGCCTGAAAATAAAGACCGGAATCTTCCGCTTTCCATGCTGTGATCTGCTGCCAGCTGTCTTCTGTTTTTGCGGAGGCACTAGTTGCAGGCCTGATTGATACCTGATCCGATCCGCCGTCGGCTTTGCGATAATAAAGACCGAGATTGGAAAGTCCATAATCGTCTTCGGCGGCAATCTTTATAGGCAGTGCGCTTCCGATCTGCGCTTCAGTATTGCGTTCCAGCCCTGTCAGGGTGAGAGACGGAGAATGATCGGCGAGTATCCGTAATCCATAAGACGCAGTCCTGCGTGGTAGCTGGCCTGCATTCTGTGTTTCAATCTGATAATCGATCACGTCTGCAAAGATGATCTCCCCGGTAAATTCCGAAGCACCGACCTTCTTAAGTTCGATGTGTTGGATAGAAGGCGCTGTATCCTTGTTCTGGGCTGGGGTGACTACTTTTCCCAGGAGCAGGAAGGCTTTCTCGGCAGGCTTATCGAGAATGAAGGTCAGTTTCGCACGGGTATTATAGAGCGCTTCCATGTCTCCCCCTGCGCTCTCAATTTTCTGGTCGGGTAGTTTGGTATATTCGGGATAATGGTATTGACTACGCACAAGATTGATTTGTGGAGGAGTTGGCACATCAATCATGTAGATATCGCTGGTGAAGTCACCGCCATGCACGGTGTAATTCAGCGAGCGTTGCAGATTTTTGAAGGCGTAACTCACCGAGGTGGCATTCTTTTCAATGGCAATGGTTTCGTTTGAACGCAGTTCCCCCGAAAAACGCGTAATAGTCAGCTCGGCCGGATGCTCCCCGGTGATATCGATGCGGATGATTGCATCCTCGCCGGGAGCGCATTGCGTATTTCCCGGATATATCGTCAATATCGTACGATAAACAGGAGTGATTTTCGCAAACGGATTCATAATCCGCGTGGCTGCGCTTGTGAAAACCTTCGGCTGAAACCCCCAGAAAGTCAGCCCCGCGCATACGATTACGGCAGCCACGGTCAGGCGAATAATTGCGGGCCGAATCCTGATGGCCTGCTGAATTTCAATGCGTTTCAGGCGTTGATAATTATCGTAAACGACTTCCTGATTGAGATCCGTGGCTTCCTGGCGGGAAATCTGCAGGGCATTGATAAGACGATTTTGCACGCCGGGGGTTTGCTTCTCCATGGCAAGCGCCACCTGGTCCTCGGTAAAACGCGCCTGTCGCCACTGCCGAGCCAGCCACGTGACAAAGCCAATCAGCGTTGCGAAAAAAACCGCGGAAATCGTGAGACGTCCCCACACCGGAAGATGCACCACATTGTCCAGCAGAACGGCGAGCAGAAAGTAGCCGGTGGGAACGGCAATGGTCACGCCCAGTGCCTCAAGAATGATGAGCGCTTTCCAGCGGCGGGTATTACCGTCTACAAGTCGCCGCAACTTCATTACTAATTCCGTTGTCTCAGGACGCACAGACGAGGTCTGCGCATTTGGCTGAGGGGAAGCCGCGAAAGATTTAACCGTCGACCGGGATATTATCCGTGGAGGGGCTGATTTACAAGATGAGCTTTCATTGAGCACATAGAGTTAACGGAGTAGGGGGCAGAATTTGCAGGTATATTTAATATATCTGCAAATCCCTTAATCCCAAAGACATAGGAGTCGCGCCGGATTGTCGCGAATTCTTTAACTTATACACTTAACAAAGAAACTTAATAACCCTGGCCGGCATTTGCCGCCTGGGCATTTACCTGCTTAAGGAGAGGGCCGAATTGACCGGACCAGAGCCCCAGCATTTTCTGGCTGCTTTCGAAACCGACCTCGCCTGCATCGCTTACGCGTAATACCCGTGTGCTGACGCGGTAGTTATTTGTTCCCTGAAGCTGCAGCATGGTGATGCGCACACGGAGCGAAGTCGATACGCCGTAGCTGCCGTAGAGAGCCTTGTCAAATCCGCCTGCAGGCTTGTCGAAGGAAATGGAATCAGGATAGCTGACGGGTCCCGGCGTGTAGCCGTAGTTGGGGAAAATATTCTGCGCGGCACTGATAATCGCCGTGGGGTTTGTATTCATTATGGTGATCGCGCCAGGACCGCCGGTTTTTGCGACGGGAGTGACGAGACATCCTCCGAAAAGGAGAGTCATGGCGAGCAGTGTTACAGGAAAGAGAAGTTTTTTCATGGGTGGTGAATTCAATGAATCGCACGTCTTTTAAGAAGACAAGACTTTTGTCTGTTGCACCCCGGTAGGGATAGGGATGAATTTTGACGTTTGAGTGATCCTGGGTTAACTTATAAAAGTAAAATCTATGAAAAAGGCGCGCAAAAATGTCCGTGATTTACGGGTCTCCTTTAACGCCCATGCAGCCCTTCATTGTCTTCAGGGGCTTGCAATGGACATGCCGGATAAATATGAGGCCGTCAGTTTCCCTTTCTATGGAGGCTCGTCCCGAATGGGAACATTGTTTCTGACCCGCAAAATGCCGAAATCAAAATTTGCCGGATGCATTCAGCAGACTTCGGATACCACGATGGAAGCGTCTCTTATCGGCAGGAATCCGGATGAGGATGCCTCGGTTAATGACTTGCTAAAACCGCTTATCAAAGCTTATCAGGTGCATTATCCGACATTGCACATTACTCCGGAGTAGCGGCCTCCGATATTACTACGGCTTAAAAATAGCGTAAGAATAAACTCCCAAAATTGCTGCCGAAAGGATCACGCCAGACACCTGTGCGGAATTTAGGGAGAGCAGGCCGCGCCCGCCCTTCTGGCAGATCATGGCAAATACGGTCCATAATACAGGGACAAGAAGAAACCACGCGCCATATTGAGCCAGAAAAGTGGAGATGGCGGGAATTGGCTGGGCGGAAGCATCGGGATAGGTGCTGGCCTTTACAATAATGGTGAGGGCAAGAAATCCCAGGGAGAGGAAGACAAACTGCGTAATGGCTATAACGCGTATCATAAATTCCCGTGAAGTATCGGCCGCACTATCGCGATAGAGAAGCTTAAATATTTAACAGGCTAATCGCCCTGTTCGTAATATTCGCCGAAACGTTGTCTGTGTGAGCGTCAATTAAGCTGTCTGGCGATCAGGTATTCCACCGGGCAGTAATTATCGCTTAGCAGGGTGATGTTGCTGGTGGAAGGCAACTCTTTAAGCCGATCACGTATTAAGGCGCGAAGCTCCGGGGCAAGGTTGTTTCGAGCTGTCAGGGGCTTTCGGGATGCTACCAGAATCAGGTTTTGCGCGGTATTCGGCTTGTAGAGAGAAAGTGGATAAACATGCACCTCTGGAAAAACAGATTGCAGTGTTGCCAGCACATGGAGAAAGAGTTCCGATTTTTTCCCCTGAAATGCTCCGATAAAATTCATGGCGTAAATGCCATCCGGCGTGAGTTTGCTGTTTACCAGCTGAAAAAATTCCTTCGTGAGCAGGTGATTGGGAATGTATTGCTGTCCATGATAAGCATCGCCAAAAATGACATCATATGTCCCATCGGGAGCAAGCGCTAAAAACCGGCGCGCATCCATGGCGTGGGGGATGACGTTTTTGTAATCGCCCAGAGCAAAAAACTGCTTCCCCACCTGAATGACTTCGGGATCGATTTCTACCACATCCACCGGAATTTCGGGATAGCGCTTTGAGAGATGCTGCGGCATGGCAAATGCACCGGCACCGAAAAACAACGCACGGTGAATAGGATCCAGAAACGCTTCGGAAATCTGCCAGTATTTTTGATACGGGAAGGTGATTTCTCCACCGGGAAATGTCTGCCCACCTTCGAAGGTATTATCCAGCGTCAATAGCCGTTCCTTGAGCGGACCGTTTGAATTTTCGACCACGCGGATGTGGTGATAAAAGTCATCCTTCTCGAAAATCACGGAAGGAGAGGAATAAGTGTCAAAAAAGAATGTGCTGGCAGGCATCAGTATACAAAAAATGATCGCCACCAGAGGGATGCCATTTTTGGGTTTCTCATCGCGCATCACGATGAGGTGCAGTATGGCTAGCAGCACCAGGAGGCCGCCTACGACCCAGTAGAGTTGACGTACGCCTATGTGCGGAATCAATACAAAGCCTGCGAGCAACGTGCCGCTGAAGCTGCCAAGGGAGGCAAGCATTCCGATCGTGCCCGCGGAAATTCCAATATGCTGGTCGCCCATGGTCTTGCTCAAAAGTCGGATCGCGATCGGGGTAACGGTGGCGAGGAGAATGGCAGGCGCGGCAAAAAGGACAATCGCCGTGAGAAGCGGACCCCAGAGAATGCTCCAGCGTGTAGCGTTTTGTGAAAACCAGGGGACAATCGTCGGAATCAGAAATACAAAGCCCGCCGCCAGAAAGAGCACGCGGCTTATGAGGATGAAGCGGGGATTGCGATCCACCATCCAGCCACCGAGGTAATCTCCCATGGAGATGGAAAGCAGGATGATGCTGATCAATCCCGTCCAGGTATAAAGGCTGTTGCCGAAAATCGGGGCGAGCAGACGATTTCCCGCAAGTTCGATGACAAGGATTGCCCCGCCGGATAAAAAGCAAGTCAGCCCGAGAATGATGCGTTCGCGAAAAGCGGAAGGCTTTTGGGCAGACTCAGTTTGCTTTGGGGATTTCATAAAATGACAGCGAAATGATCTGCCAGCCTTTCGGCGTGCGAAGGAGCACAAAATGGTCATAGCCGCGTTTGACGGTGGAGCCTTTTGTCATTTTCCAAAGCACGCTCGCATAGGCCACATCGTTATCCATAACGATGTGCATATCCTCGGGGTGTTCCTCGATGGGTTTGGTTTCCATCCTCAATACCTCACTCTGTCCGGCAATAAAATCCGGTTTATCCTGGCGCAGCATTACCTGCCCATCCCTGATGAAGTAAACCATGGAGGTGGAATCAAAACATGCCGCATAGCCGGCCATGTCTTTCGATGACCACGTCGTAAAATACTGATTTATAAATTCGTGGATGGAATCCGCATCCGGGCCCGCATCATGCGAAGTCTTCCACCAGTAGCCGCCTACACCGCCAAGAGCCAGGGCGATAAAAACAATGATGGCAGTCCGGACTGCCGATTTCTGATTTTTCTCGGTTGGTGGATTTTTACTCACAATGAGGAGCCTTTTTAGCGACAAATAAGATTGGTTACAGCCTAAATATTGATTAATAGCCTTATGGCGAAAATGTTACTCTGTAGGCCGACATTTGTTTATGCAAAACGGTCTCGCAGAAGGAGCTTTACCCGATAAAGTAGATAGATCGTTCATGACGCTGGATTCGCAAATCGCT
The DNA here is from genome assembly GCA_039918055.1 of Chthoniobacterales bacterium. GTDB lineage: Bacteria > Verrucomicrobiota > Verrucomicrobiia > Chthoniobacterales > JBDTJR01 > JBDTJR01. Next base: position 1,140 of record JBDSIH010000304.1, on the reverse strand, counting down.
GTGCGGTCGGATGGGTTATTTGATCCAACTTCCGTGACCTGGAAGGTAAGCCGCGAAAATATTCTGCTGGCTGGAGGAATGACTGCGGCGATTCTACAGGTTGCGCATCCTTCCATCGCGCATGGGGTGAATGAGTATAGCGATTTCCGGGAGAGCCCACTTAGGCGGCTCCATAATACCTTGCTGGCAGTCCGTACCATTGCCTTTGGGACGCGGGAGCAGGTCGCTAAGACGCGTGCTCAAATTGCGCGCATCCATGAAATGGTAAAAGGCTCGCTTCCGGACGGACGCACCTATTCCGCTTTTGATCCCGATGCGCAATTATGGGTCCTTTCCACCCTGTTTCAGACAAGTGTGTTCCTCTACGAGCGCTGGATTTCTCCGCTGAGCGCGGAGGAAAAACACGCCTACTGGCGGGAGTACCGGATTTTTGGCGAAGTATTCGGTCTGACACCGGATTATGGTCCGCAGTCCTGGCAGGAATTTTGTATTTATTATCAGGAGATGGTGAGCGGAAACCTTCTGGGAAGTGATCCCGTTTCCGCGACGGTGGCACAAGGCATCGAGTTTCCTTCACGGCCATTTTGGCTGGTGCCTGTTTCGAAGATGCTGCATTTCACGGTCAGTGAATTCCTTCCTTCACCGGTACGCGAACGGCTTGGCTTTCGCTCTACGCCGCGGAACGTCGGCGCTCTTAATATCGCCGATCGGTTTGTTCCGTCGCTGCTTTCCGCTCTACCCGCGAGGCTGCGTTTTAATCGTGCCTATCGTGAGGCGTTAAAAAGAAACGCGCCCTAGGGAACCCACGTCGGTAATTGCAGGGAGGGAGGGGATTCCGCGTGCTTCGGACGAATGGGGCGTTTGCGCTGGTGGAAATGATCGTGCTCAAGCTCTTCGGAAATGGTCGCCATGATTTGCCGGGCCGTTCTGCGGGTATCGACAGAAAGACCTGCTGTGACACCGCTGATAACCGAAAGACCTGCCGCCCATGGAGCGCCGGTAACAAGGGGAAATACCGCTCCGCCCTCCATATTTGACCCGCCGCTCGTACGGAAGCTGAGAAAAGCGCGGGGTCTTTTTCCGGAAAGGTCATGAACGACCACGAAAGTTTCCATGCTGGTGCGGCCCTCGCCAATACCC
>JBDSIH010000303.1:0-5862 GCA_039918055.1 Chthoniobacterales bacterium | reverse complement strand
CATAGGTATTGGCGATCTCGGCATGACAGCTGGAATGTTCCAGCCATGGTTGCAGGCGAGGAATAGAAATGGTCTCCCCACCGAGAACGACGAGCCGAAGCGAGGCTACACGCTTGAACGCGTCCTCACCAGGAGGATCAATCAGCGGATAGAATGCACTCGGCGTACAATTCATAATGGTGATTTTATGACGTTCAATCATTCCCGCCAGGCGAGTCAGGTCAAATGGCCCGGGAGGATAGCAGATCAATGTTCCTCCGGTGCTAAGCGGAGTGAAAAAGTTTTTCTGTGTCAGGTCAAAGCTCGGGGAAGAAAGCAGAAGTAAACGATCCTCTGCATTGATCGAGAATTCTTCCTGGTACCATTGAATTAGGTTGGCGAAGCCGCGGCGCTGCACAACAGCGCCTTTTGGTTCGCCGGTCGAGCCGGAAGTAAAAATAACGTAGAGCGAATCCTCAGGACTTGCTGTCTGAGCGATATCCTCTTCGGATTCTGAGGAGATGGAATTAGTGCCATCCATTGAAATTAAAATAGTAACCGACGATACAGCAAGTTGAGAAATATGGCGATCAAGCGTGATAATAACACGAGGCTGAGTACGCTCCAGCATGAGGGAGAGGCGAGCTTTCGGATAATTCGGATCAAGCGGTACGTACGCACCGCCCGCCTTCACTACAGCAAGAATAGCGACAATGAGATCGGCAGAGCGATCAATGGCGATGCCCACGCTCACTCCGGGCCCGACGCCAAGTTTTTGCAATGTCCGTCCGAGCTGGTTGGTTCGACGATTCAGGGAGGCATAATCGAGACCCGTATCTCCATCAATGACAGCGATGCGGTAGCCTTCTTCGCGCGCATGGCGATGGAAAGCACTTAGCAGTGTATAATCTGTAATGGGACGATTTGGGCCACTAATAGTCATGAGCCCGGGGAGGTCTTGGGTTTTTGTGGAAAAAATAATCGAACTTCGATTTCCGACCACGGAAAGCCTTCCTTTTCCAGTAGGGCTGGATTCTGGCCACGCAGCGTTTTATTAAAAAAAGCAACGGCACAGAGATTTACCTTTTGAAGGGTTCGTATTGCTTTTTGTCCATCCGCACCGGTCAGCTTTCCCTTGTAAGCATAAAGCGGAATGTCACAGAAGGTGGAATGCTGTGCGCCATCAATCCGGATCACATAACCACCATGGATATTCAACCAGTGATTCATCTGCTGCAGACTTAATGTGCCGAACTCTGCCTCCCTTCGTATCGCCGAGTCCTCGGATTGCAACTCTTCTTCACTCGGGAATGTCATGTTATGGGTAATGAAGAGAAATGGTTGTTTAGCTCCTTGCTTTGCTGATGCGCCAAAAAGCGTTCCATCGAAATTGATTCCTGAGCGTAAAGAAGGCTCATTTAAAAGCGCTTCCGCTGTCACTGCCCCTCCAAAGGAGTAACCCATGGCGCCGACCGCAGAAAGATTAAGTTTTTCTTTTAAAATTCCATTTGCCAGCAAACCGGATTGCAGATCCGGTAGGGAGGCGTAGACGCGGAGCATGTCAGACATACGGGCTTTTAATTCGCGTGCGACTGCCTGGTCGAAACGCTGCAGAGATTCCTTTGTTGAGAAATTCAAGGGAGAGGGATTTTCCGAAGCGGAAGGAATTTCAATAGCTACCACCACGAATCCCTCGCTGGCAAGGGCTTCAAAAAGCGTGGTATTCAAATAACACTCTCCAAGCCACTCCGGGGAATAAAGGATAACCGGACACCCTTCTTTAATGGGCGCCATCTTTACATTTTTCAGGGCATTTGTTTTTGCTAAAAGGACGCTTGATAAATATTTATCCGGTACCCTTGCTGAAGAGAGATAGGGAATAGATGGGCCCTTGGCGTCTTTTTCTGCGGGATACCAGATTCGTACCCTTAACTTCCGAGAGTAAGTATTATTTACTACAATATCGGTAACGCCGACCTGATAGCTTCCCGGTGGCGTGGGAAATTCCAGCACAGGAATCAACCGCGTAAGGTAGGCTCCGCCTGCGAGAAAGAAAAGAGCGGCCATTGCACCCGCTCTTATTAGTAATGTAGGCAGGTGTAAATTGGGGAAAACGAGCCAGATCAATGCCACCACGCTCAGCAACACCGGAATAAAATAGGCCGGGATAAAGTGAAGGCGCATTTCCAGAGTCGACAGAAGTACGACCAGGATAGTGGCGGGGATGACTAGCAATACGATGGCGATAATGCGCGGGAGACGGCAATTCAATAGAGCCAGTCCAAGAATCGGTACGCAACTGATAATAAGTGCAGTCTCAAGAATACGCATTTTGAAAACCTGATTTAATAAGAAGATAACTTAATCCACCATCTTATAAAGCCGTGCAGGCCGCAGGAAGAGGAGTTTTTACTTGTTGTAGAAGCAAAACCCGCAAATACGTATGTGTTGCTGTAGTTTAAATACTCAAATATTCCCGCTGATTTGGATTGGTGGTGTCATTACCAATGGAGCGTCATTTTAAATAATTGATCCGGAATATTGATGCGTAATACTTCTTCATCTCGACATTATTCAGCCTATCAATTAACGTAAGTCGCCATGCCCCCCTTGATTGCTGATAGCGTTGGCGGATTTCATTTGGTCTTTGAACGAATTCCCTTAATGGGGGAATTTATAGGCACATTGCTTCTCATTCTCCTCGGTAATGGCGTAGTGGCGAATGTTCTTCTGAGTAAGTCAAAAGGTGAGGGCGGGGGATGGATAGTGATAACGACCGGCTGGGCATTCGCAGTGTTTATCGGAGTGTATGTGGTTGCCAGTTATAGCGGCGCGCATATTAACCCTGCGGTTTCCATTGGTCTTGCTACGGCGGGACTTTTCCCATGGGGTGCCGTGCCGGGTTACATTTTTGCACAACTCGCAGGTGGATTTACAGGAGCGGTTCTGGTGTGGCTGGCTTATTACCCGCACTGGAAGGAAACCGAGAATGGTCATATAAAAAGGGCGGTCTTTTGCACTGCGCCTGCGATTCGTAATATTCCTGCAAACTTTACCTGTGAAGTAATTGCGACCTTTGTCCTGATGTTTGGAATATTTACCATTAAGGGAGTATTTGAAAAAGTCCCAAGCGGTGCGGCGATTCCAATCGATCTTGGTGCACTTGGCGCATTGCCGGTGGCTATTCTTGTATGGGGAATCGGTTTATCGCTCGGCGGTCCTACGGGATATGCCATCAATCCCGCGCGTGATTTTGCGCCGCGTATTGCCCATGCCATTTTGCCTATTCCGGGTAAGACAGACAATGACTGGGGCTATTCCTGGATCCCTATTTTAGCTCCCATTGTGGGCGCTCTGAGTGCGGCATTTGTCTATGGCGCACTCACAAAATCTTAAATTCATCTAATATGCCATATCTTCTATCGATCGATCAGGGGACGACCAGTTCACGCGCAATTGTATATGATGAGTCGGGTCAGGCCATCGATTCCGCGCAAAAAGAATTTACGCAACATTTTCCAAAATCCGGATGGGTGGAACACGATGCCGTAGAAATCTGGAAATCCGTGCTTTCCACCTGCCACGAGGCCATAAAAAAGGCAGGCATTACGGCAAAAGACATCATCGCGATAGGGATTACCAATCAGCGGGAAACCGTTGTGGTATGGGACCGCGCAACGGGCATGCCGATACATCGCGCTATCGTCTGGCAGGATCGCCGCACGAGTGAATTTATTGAAAATCTGCGGGAGTCCGGTCATGAGGAAATGATTCAGAAAAAGACGGGGCTTCTTCTTGATGCGTATTTTTCAGCCAGCAAGATTTCCTGGATCCTAAAGGAAACGGGACGTCTTAACGATGCGAAGGATGGCAAACTCGCCGCAGGAACTATCGATGCATGGCTTTCCTATAAACTCAGTAACGGCAAATCTTTTGTCACCGATGTGACCAACGCCTCGCGCACGATGCTCATGGATCTGCATAGTGGAGAGTGGGATGATGATCTTCTTACGCTATTTAACATTCCGCGTGCCTTGCTGCCGGATATCGTTTCCAGCAGTGGGCAGCTTGGTAAGGCGGATGCTCAGCACTTCGGTGCTGAAATTCCGATCTGCGGAATTATAGGTGATCAGCAATCGGCACTTTTCGGACAGCTTTGCACAGAGCCTGGACTGGTGAAGTGCACATACGGCACCGGTTGTTTTATGCTGATGACGATTGGAGAGACTCCGGTTTTAAGCGGTAGCCGGCTCCTGACAACTGCTGCATGGAAAATCGGCAATGCGCCGATACACTACGCTATTGAAGGTAGTGTGTTTGTAGGTGGGGCGGCCATCCAATGGTTGCGCGACGGATTAAAGATTATCCGCACCGCACCGGAAGTGAATGATCTGGCCGCACAAGTTGAGGATTCCGGTGGAGTGGTTCTGGTACCTGCTTTTACGGGGCTGGGCGCACCGTATTGGGATTCTTCCGCGCGGGGATCCATACTTGGGCTTACACGAGGAACGACGGCCGCGCACATTGCCAGGGCAACGCTTGAAGGCATTGCCTATCAGGTCACCGATCTGCTTGGCGCTATGGAGGCGGATTCGGGACGGCATATTTCAACCATGCGGGTGGACGGCGGAGCCTGCGCCAGCGATCTGCTCATGCAGATGCAGGCGGATCTCCTGGGGGCGAAAGTTGAACGTCCTAAAAATATCGAGACCACGGCATTGGGAGCGACCTTCATGGCCGGGCTTGGTTCGGGAATGTGGGAGAGTATTGGTCAACTTCAAAAAATCCGTGAAGTGGATCAGATATTTAAACCAGCGATAAAAGTAAAAGATCGCAGCGCACGTCTGAAAATATGGCGCAAAGCAATCCGTAGGGCTCGCAACTGGGAGAGTAAATAAATTTATGAATCGTAAAGAGATGCTTGGTCGTTTGAAAACGCAGCCGGTATGGGATGTCATCGTTATAGGGGGTGGAGCGACGGGGCTTGGTGTTGCGGTAGATGCGCAGACACGGGGATTGCAAACACTTCTGCTCGAGGCACACGACTTTGCAAAAGGTACATCCAGCCGCAGCACGAAGCTTGTGCATGGTGGGGTGCGCTATCTTGAGCAGGGAGATATTCCGCTCGTTCTCGAAGCATTGCGCGAGCGTGGACTACTTCACCGAAATGCACCGCATCTGGCTCATCATCTTTCTTTTATTGTTCCCCGCTATAAATGGTGGGAGGGACCATTTTTTGGTATCGGATTAAAATTATACGATGCCCTGGCGGGCAAGCTCAACCTGGCTCCATCCCGTCTTCTTTCCCGTGAGGAAACACTCGAAAGAATTCCCAATATTGAAACGGAGCATCTCCTTGGTGGAGTGGAATATTTCGACGGGCAATTCGATGATGCACGCCTTGCTATTACACTTGCGCAGACCGCAGTGGATCAGGGTGCGTGCATGCTGAATTATTTACGCGTTGCAGGACTTCTTAAGAAAGACGTCATGGTATCGGGTGTGAAGGCGGTGGATGAGGAAACTGGCGAGGAGTTTGAACTTCAGGCGAAAGTGGTTATCAATGCCACGGGTATTTTTGCCGACTCGATTCGCACAATGGATGATTCCTCTGCGGCGAAAGCCGTGCAGCCGAGTCAGGGCGTACATCTTGTTTTCGACCGTAGTTTCCTTCCCGGGAATTCAGCGATCATGGTGCCGCATACGGATGACGGACGTGTTCTATTCGTCATTCCCTGGCATGACCATGTATTGGTGGGCACTACGGATACGCCAATGCAAACGGCCGAGCTGGAGCCGCGTGCGCTAAAGGAAGAGATCGGATTTATTTTACGCAACGCCTCTCGCTACCTTGCACGGCCCCCTTCTGAAAAAGATGTGCTT
>JBDSIH010000302.1:0-4015 GCA_039918055.1 Chthoniobacterales bacterium | reverse complement strand
CTGCGCCAGATTCTCGATCTCTACGTCTGCCTTCGCCCCGTGCGCTGGTTCCACGGTGTGCCAAGCCCGGTCAAGCATCCTGAGCATACCGATATGGTGATCTTCCGCGAAAATACGGAAGACATTTATGCTGGCATCGAATTCCAGCAGGGCACTGCGGATTGTGAAAAATTCAAGAATCTGATTTCCGAGAATTTCCCGAAACTTTTCACCAAGGTGCGCTTCCCGGAGACTACGGGATTTGGCATCAAGCCCGTCTCACAGGAAGGCACGGAACGTCTCGTCACCGCTGCGATTGATTACGCGCTGGCGAACGATAAAGAATCCGTCACCCTCGTGCACAAGGGCAATATCATGAAATTCACAGAAGGTGCATTTCGTGACTGGGGCTACGAAGTCGCCAAAAATAAATACGGTGCAAAAGAACTCGACGGCGGCCCATGGCAGGTCATCGAGAAGAACGGCAAAAAACTCATCATCAAGGACGTCATCGCCGATGCGTTCCTTCAGCAGATTCTTACCCGCCCTGCGGAATACTCCGTCATCGCTACGCTCAACCTGAACGGTGATTATGTCTCCGATGCGTTGGCAGCGTGCGTAGGCGGTATCGGTATCGCTCCTGGTGGAAACATCAATTACACAACCGGCCATGCCATTTTCGAAGCTACCCACGGGACGGCTCCGAAATATGCGAACCTTGATAAGGTGAACCCCGGTTCAGTCATCCTTTCCGGCGAAATGATGCTTCGTCACCTTGGCTGGATCGAGGCGGCTGATTTGATCATCAAGGGCACAAACGGGGCAATTGCTTCGAAGAAAGTGACTTATGATTTCGCCCGTCTCATGGAAGGCGCGACCGAAATTAAATGCTCGGCATTTGGACAGAATATCGTCGACCACATGTAATTGAATAAATCAGGCTTGCCAACAAGGGCAGGTTTGAGGAGTATACACGATTCGCGTCAGCCACTGGCTGCGCCTTAGAATTTAAAGAGGTTAAAGCAATGAATATCATCGAAACAATCGAAAAAGAGCAGTTCAAAAAAGAAGACCACCCATTCAACGTTGGAGACAGCGTGAAGGTGCATACCCGCGTCATCGAAGGTGACAAGGAACGTATCCAGATTTTTGCCGGTATTGTTATCGGACACAAAGGACGTGGTCTGAATGAAAGCTTTACGGTTCGTCGTGTTGCTTACGGTGAAGGCGTAGAACGCGTTTTCCCAATTCACTCTCCTCGTATTTCCAAAGTCGAAGTGGAACGTAAGGGTAAAGTTCGCCGCGCGAAGCTTTACTACCTGCGTAATCGCAAAGGAAAGTCTGCAACAACCGTGAAGGAAAAATCCGATCGCACTGTTGCAGCCAAGTCGGCACCTGCCGCTCCTTCCAAAGCTCCGGCAGCGGAAGCAACAGCCTCCTAAATCTTCCATGCCCTGCGCGCTCGATCACGAACGCGAATTGTGGAAAAATGGAATTTCACCCGTAGCCGGCGTCGATGAAGCCGGCCGCGGTCCGCTTGCAGGGCCTGTCACCGCAGCTGCCGTTATTCTGCCTCAGAACTTCACGCATTCCGTTCTGAATGACTCGAAAAAACTGACGCACATACAGCGCGAGAAAATTTATCTCGAGCTTACCAGCAATGAGGAAATCATCTGGTCTGTCGCCAGTTGCGACCATGAGACGATTGACCGCATTAATATTCTCAAAGCCACGCACAAGGCCATTGTACAGGCACTTGCCACGCTTTCCCATCCCCCACTCCATGTCCTTGTGGACGGTCTTTCCATTTCTATCCTTACCACGCCTCAGACAGCCATCGTGGGCGGAGACGCCATCAGCCTGAGCATTGCCGCAGCCAGTGTGATCGCCAAGGTCACTCGTGACCGCTTCATGTTGGAGATGGATGCGCTTTACCCCGCCTACGGATTTGCCAAACACAAAGGCTATGCGACTGCGGATCATCTTGCTAATCTCCGCACTCATGGCCCTTGCCCGATCCATCGAAGATCTTTTGAGCCGGTGGCGCAGAGACAGCTCGATCTCGCCTGAGACCGATCCGCATACACTCGGACGCTGGGGCGAGCATAAGGCCGCGCGTCACCTCAAATCCCAGGGCTATAAAATCCTCTACCGGAACTTCCGCGCCCCGCATGGCGGAGAGGTCGATCTGGTATGTCGTCATAAAGCAACAAGCACGCTCGTCTTTACGGAAGTCAAAACCCGCATGAATGAAGACTTCGGTCGCCCGTTCGATGCGGTGAATGAAAAAAAACGGCGACTGATTATTCGCGGAGCGCTGACATGGCTAAAGATGCTGGACTATCCGAGCATCCGTTTTCGTTTTGATGTAGTTGAAATCATCGTGCAGCCTACGCTGGAATGTCGGGTGATCGAAGATGCCTTTCACCTACCCGACGAGTATATCGTTTAAGTTTTTATGCTTTTCCATACGTGGCTCGCTTTTCTCTCTGCATCGATCCTCATCAGCGTATCTCCCGGTGCAGGTGCAGTGGCATCGATGACCTCCGGATTAAACCGGGGCGTATTACGAAGTTTCTGGACCATCCTCGGTCTTCAGCTCGGGTTGCTTTTCCAGGTGTTGGCGGTGGGGTTCGGGGTAGGAACTTTAGTCGCAAGATCCGAAATCGCTTTTCAGATTATCAAATGGTTTGGCGTGGCCTATCTCGTCTGGCTGGGGATCCGATGCTGGAATCTTCAAAGCTCCGAAAATCTGGATATCGAAAAAGTGGAGCGTATTTCCACCGGAAAACAAGTATTTCAGGCTTTTCTTGTAAACATCACTAACCCCAAGGCCTACGTATTCATGATTGCGATCCTTCCTCAGTTTGTGAATCCAGGAGAAAGTGTATTTGTGCAATTTAGCGTAATGGCGCTCACCATGGTGGTGGTTGATGTCATTGTGATGAATGGCTACACGCTTTTCGCCTCGCAAGTCGCCCGATTTCTTAAAGACGCACAGCATCTGGCCTTATTGAATAAAGTATTCGGAACCTTGTTTCTCGTTGTGGCATTCGTTCTGGCATGGGTGCAGCGGGCGGCTTAACTTGCGTTGGAAATGAAAAGCATTTGCATCTACTGCGGAGCCAACGAAGGCAACTCTCCTCTTTACGCGGAATCTGCGGAGTTGTGTGGCCGCATACTGGCTTCGCGTGATCTTACCTTGATTTACGGCGGCGGAAATATTGGCTTAATGGGACGCGTCGCCGATGCCGCGCTTGAGGCAAATGGAAAAGTTATTGGCGTGATACCTGAAGCGCTCATGAATTTGGAACTCGGACACAAAGGCGTCACGGAACTGATTGTCGTAAACTCCATGCATGACCGCAAACAACGCATGGCAGATCTCGCCGATGGATTCATTGCGTTGCCGGGAGGGATTGGAACGCTGGAAGAACTCATCGAAGTCTTCACCTGGCTACAGCTCAACTTTCACCACAAGCCCGTGGGCCTGCTCAATGTCGGAAACTATTACGCACCGCTGATTGCGCTGTTAAAACATATGGAAGACGAAGGCTTCCTGCTGCCAAGTCAGCACGAAATGCTTTTAGTGGATGACAATATCGATCAACTGCTGGATCGGATGAAAAACTTCGAGCGACCGCAAGCCGACAAATGGGTCTCGCGGCGCTCGGAAATTTAATTAACGCCCAATATTCTTCAGCGGTTTTCCAGAGAGAAGATTTGCCTCGATTCCCTCAAGGGAAACCCCCTTTGTTTCCGGCACATACAGCAGGAAGAAAATGATGAACAGCACATTCAATCCTCCATAGAGCAGGAAGGTATTTCCTCCGTTGCCGCCCATGGTGTTGATTAAAGTGAGGAACGTTCCGCCTACGATCGCATTTACGACCCAGTTTGTAGCCGTGCTGCAGGTCACCCCGATATCGCGACCGGAAAGCGGATAAATTTCGGAACAAAGAACCCAGATGATTGGACCTGCACTCATTGCAAATCCGATAATGAAAATGAGCAGCGCAAAGATCGCGGGATAACC
>JBDSIH010000301.1:0-2696 GCA_039918055.1 Chthoniobacterales bacterium | reverse complement strand
CTACCTATGAAGCCCCCCTACACCCGCAGATAATTCCGAACCGTCACCATCGGGCGAGAATCAATTCCTCTTTAACGCGAAACAATCCGAGATGCAGATCCGGAAAAAGCCTGCTCGCAATCGCGGGCACCCCGTCCACGGTAAAACGCTCCCGCGATTTTGACACAAGCTCTGTGCTCATCGTTACCACATCCCCATTCGCATCCAGAAACAGCATCGCCTTCCCATCCGCCGAATCCGTCAGGTAAGCACCCCGAATCCAACCAAGGCAGGTGCCATCAGGATTGAAGAACCACGTCTTCGGCGGTTCGTTTGCATTCCATGTATAGGGACTCGCTCCGATGAATACTTTATCGGAACCGGGAAAAAATCCAAAATTCGTGTCTCCTCCGGCGATGCGCACTTCCGCATGGGCAAAATTATATTCGGGAAATCCCACCTGTGGCCCGTGGGATGGCGAATGAAACTCCATGCGCGTTTTGCCATCATCGCTCGGACGGGACAGACAGGTGAACATCCCCTTGGGTTCCATATCGCGCAGGTAGCAGAGTTGCCAGGGCTCGCTGCCTTTCAACTCTCTTGCTTCGCCTTTTGGAGTCACAAACACAATCGCCCTTCCCCCGTTCGCACCGATGGAAACCACCCATCCCTTTCCGCGTTTATCACAGCGCGCCCATCCCAGAATATCCGAAAAGGCGAGCGGGTCTTTTGGCGGCGCAAGTTGTTTTGCCGTCCTGTCTTTCCGCCATTTCCCCTTGGCGGAAAAGAAATGAAGGGTGCGGTCACTCTCCCATAAATCCGTCGTCACCCATTGCCCGTCGGGAAGAAATGCCCCATACCATTCCCGTCCCTTGCCATCGCGTCGCGGAGGAAACGCCTCACTTTCCAGTTTCCCTTCTCCGTTAAAGAGCCACCCATGCTTTGGAAGCCACACCTCGAAATGGTTCTTCGTCATTCGTCGAATCACCCACGGTGTCTGTTCGCTATATGGACCAGGGGGTAATACTCCGAAATCAAAAAGAACCTTCAGCGGAAGCGGCGCCACTTCCGTCGGAAGTTTGATCTCCTTCGCGGCCACGTCCCCACCGGCGGCAACCTCCTCCACCACCTGAGGCCGCTCCGCCCTTATCGCCGCCAGGATCAGATTACTTTGCAGTTCCGCATCGTGCGTACTCCCAGATTTGTGCCACTCTGCATAAAGTAGATCCGCCTTCGCCTTCCACTCCGCCTGATAATCCTCGTACTCAGTGGCTCCGGCCAAAGGCAATATCCCCAAAAGAAAAGAGCAATACAAAACGCGCTTCATTGTCGGGCGGGATGCTTACTTTTAAGCTCATCAATCAAAAAGTATGCCTTATAAACTTTTGTTTTCGGGATACACACCAATTCCGTCTTTCTGGAAAGAGGATAGATATACATTTTCATGGTCCTAAAATCGCCTTCAGAATATAGGCCGTTTACCCATGTCCACTGGCCATTAATAAGAAATCCGCCATCGTTACCTTTTTCATTTTTCCACGTTCCTTTAATAACGCGACCGCTCATGCCTACCGGAAACGATGAAAAAGTCCCATCCTTTCGAAAAGCATAGATGGAACTGCCATCTGAAATATTTAAGACACCATCTTTTTGAATAATGTCTTCAGGCCGAGCACGTGTATCCCCCGCATGGAGCACACCGACAAAAACAAACATCCAAAGAACGATCCCGTATAAAATAGTTTTCATATAGCTCTCCTAATAACACTCCTCGCCGTGGGATCCGGCTTCCTCCTCACGGAATGTAGCGGATCAGTTTCGCTGTCGCATTGGATGTTGTCCCGTGATGCGAATATTCAAATCGCGTGATGCCCAGCCCCGGCACAAAGCCGAATATCTCATGGTCAGGATTGGTACGTTGCACGATGGTAAATTCCATCGGGTGTTTTAGCTTTGGCGCACCCGCTACTGTTTTAAGCGAAAATGGCTTCTCATCCTCGACGATCCAGCAGTACATGCCGCGCGTCGTATTTGGAAAATCCCCATAATGCGCGCCAACAGTGAGCGGCATTTCAAAAAGAAGATTACCTCCACTAAGCTCCTCAATACGAAGGCTGCCATTGGGTGATACGAGAGCATTCCAGATCTTATCCACGTCCTGATGAATAATGTGACAATGATTTGTTCCCACCTGGATCATCAGACAATCCCCCGGCTTCTTATCCGGCGTATACCACGCAAGATCCGTGACGAATCCATGAAACCTCGCCGCAAAGACATTCCCGCCCTCGTGCGTATCGACCACTTCGGTTTTATAGGTGATATCCTTCTTTTTTATTTGAGGTGGCGGACCTTTGGCACTGTCTCCCTCCACCCACTCCACATTCGCCGAATAAATCCATACGCTTCCCTTCTTCAGGGGAAAATACGGCACCTCAGCCCGCAGCGAAAGCAGCGCCAGAAAAACGAAGCCCGTAATCAGGGAAAATCGCACGCAGATGTAATACCATTCCCATTAAATATTGGAAGATGGAATGTGCTTTGCTACCGTTTCGAATAATACCGCTGCTTATAATATCAAATATCAATTTCTGCGAAATCGCTCCTCCTCATGACACTCCGCCTATTTCCTGCCATTTTATTTCTTATAGCCTGCGCACTCCCACATAGTGCGTCGGCAAAGGACAAACCGCAAACACCCGCAGAAAAACTTCTCA
>JBDSIH010000300.1:0-6174 GCA_039918055.1 Chthoniobacterales bacterium | reverse complement strand
CGAGCACAGACTTGAAATCTCCTCAAGGCCGCGGCGTTTCTTCATGGCGGCAATTCCCTTCACCGGCTCAAGCGCGCGGAAAAGCACAAAGCCGTTTTCGCGTCCCTTTATCAGCACGTTGAGCATCCAGTGCACCCCGTAGTTGAGATAAACATACGCAGTTCCGGCATCATTCTCCTCCACGAATTGCCGTGTGCTTTTACGAAAGAACGTATGGCACGCCTCATCGCCTTTTTCCAAATACGCTTCGGTTTCCGCGATGATACTCACGGATTCCCCCCATACCAGATGACAGCCTATCAACTCGCGGGCGCACGTCACCGGATTCTGCCGGAAAAAATCCCGCCCGATTAAAGCCCCGTGGGATGATCCAGAAAGCTCCATGGGAGATTAAATTTTTTACCGAGATGCGCAGCCAATGCCTTCACCCCGAAAGTTTCCGTGGCGTAATGTCCCGCGTAGAAAATATTCACTCCCAGCTCCTCTGCGAGTGTGTAGCTCCAGTGCGGCCCCTCGCCCGTGATAAAAGTATCAATTCCTTCAGATGCTGCGCGCGCGACTTCTCCCCCTGCCCCACCCGTCACGATGCCAATACTACGAATTTTTTTAGGCCCTCCGGGACAAAGGTGAACCCGCCCATCGACCGCGGCACGGATTCGCTCATGCAGCACGTCTCGCTCGATTTTAACTTCCGCTTTCAATCCGAGCGGAGAACCAAACGTTTCAAAAAAAGGCTTCGTATTCCGCAACCCGATGGCCTTTGCCAGAAGCGCATTATTCCCGATGCGGGGATGCGCATCCAGGGGAAGATGTGCGCTGTAAATTGCGAGGTCAGCATCCAGCGCGGCTTTGAGCTTACGATACTGTGCGGCAACAATCGTCTGCGTTCCGCTCCAGAAAAGGCCATGATGCACGATCAGCAAATCCGCTTTTTCTTCGATGGCCTGGTTGATCGTCGATTCGCAGGCATCCACGGCAGCCGCGATTTTCTTTACGCGTCCGGAATTTTCCACCTGGAGGCCGTTAAATGCGGTCGGATAATCCTTTATCTCCCCCATACGGAGGTATTCGTCCGAATAATTCACAATTTTCCGAAGCATTGGACGATTTTTTACCGCTTTTGGAGGAAAGGAAAGTTTTTCATGCACAAAAAGCCATCATTCCTGCTTCACGCACTTTACTGCACGAAAAATGCAAGGTAGCGTTCGCGGATGCTGAAAGCTGGTATCGTAGGTCTGCCCAATGTAGGAAAATCCACTCTGTTTAACGCCGTTACGCGCACACGTAAAGCGACGGCCGCAAACTTCCCCTTTTGCACCATTGATCCCAATATGGGTATCGTAAGTGTACCAGATGAGCGGATGGAGAAACTTTCCATTCTCACTAAGTCTGAAAAAATCGTGGCGACTGCCATTGAGTTTGTGGATATCGCCGGCCTCGTAAAAGGCGCGAGCGAAGGGGAAGGGCTCGGCAATCAGTTTCTCAGCCATATCCGCGAAGTGGATGCTATCGTGCAGGTAGTGCGCTGCTTTGAAGATGAAGATATTCATCACGTCACAGGAACCGTCGATCCCGTGCGCGACATCGAAGTTATCAATACGGAATTGATTCTGGCCGACATGGCGTCGCTAGATAAACGCAAAGACCGTTTGCAAAAAGGCGCACGCTCCGGAGACAAGGTCGCCAAGACCGAACTCGCCCTCGTGGAAAAACTGCTTCCTATTCTGAACTCCGGCAAACCCGCCAGCGTGGCTGATCTTTCCACGGAGGAAAAAGTGACTTTGCACTCCCTGTTTCTGCTCAGCTCAAAGCCGACTATTTTTGCCTGCAACGTGAAGGAAAATGATCTCGCTGATCTCGAAGGCAGCTCGACTGCCGCGAAGTATGTAAAAGCCGTGCGCGATTATGTAGCCGCCCACCTGGATACCGAAGCGATTGTCATCAGCGCACAGATTGAAAGTGAACTGGTGGATCTTTCCAACGACGAAGCCCGCGAATTCCTCGAAGGTCTCGGAGTTAAAGACAGTGGCGTCGGGCTCCTCATTCGTGGCGTCTATCATCTTCTCGGACTGCGCACCTATTTCACCACCGGCCCCAAGGAAACACGGGCATGGACGATTCATATCGGCGATAAAGCTCCCGCAGCAGCAGGCGTCATTCACAGCGATTTCGAACGCGGCTTTATCGCGGCGGAAACCGTTGCCTCCTCTGTTTTACTGGAACTCGGATCGACCGCCAAAGCCCGCGAGGCCGGTAAGCTGCGTATCGAAGGCAAGGAATACGTCGTGCAGGATGGCGACGTGATGGAATTTCGGTTCAACGTGTGAAACAACTGCGCTTCGCCACGTGGATCGCAGACTGGACCGTACGACGGCCATGGCTGCTCTTTGCCATACTGGCAATTATCACGGCGGCGAGTTTCTGGGTTGTCACGCAGAAGCATGGGTTTGACTCGGAGATTCTCAACCTCCTCCCGTCGGAATTTGATTCCGTGCGGGGACTTAAAATCTATAACCAGGAATTTACGTCCGCGCGTGAACTGACCTTTGTTCTCGAAACGGAGGATGATCCGGAAAAACTTGAGGCCTTCTCCGACTACTTCATCAGTCAGCTAAAGATTCAACCATGGGCCGTCCGTGTCTTTGATCGTTTCCCGCTGGAATCCAGGGAAGGCAGAGAGGTGCTCTCCACCTTCATGCTTCCCATGATGCTCAATCTGGATGAAGCACGGTTTGCCAAACTTCTGAACCTGCTGCAACCCGAACAGATTCGCCAGCGCCTGCACCGCCTGCGGTTACAATCCGAAGCTGGCTCGCCGAAAGCACAACTGGAGTTGGAAAATGATCCGCTCGGTATTTTCACCATCGCCGCTTCTCCTTTGACGGAAGACGCCTCGCTGGAAAATACCTTCTCCCTTACCACGCCGGACGGTCTGTTACGGCTCGTGCCGGTCGTCAGCAATCAAAAAGACCTCGATGCCGGCACCTGCGATGAACTGATGACCAGCGTTCATCAGTTCATCGACAAAACGCGCAAAGACTGGGGCGCATCGGCTCCAATCGTACGCGTCACAGGCCGTTCCGCCTACGTGGCGGAAATTGCGGGCAGCATGCAGCGGGATTTTGTATTGACGGGTATTGTTTCCATGCTCGTCGTGGTCGGTTTCTTTTATATCGGATTTCGTCGCGTAATTCCGCTGATTGGAATCATCCTGCTTCTGAGCATCAGCAGCATCGCGGCACTTGCGGCAGGCATGCTGTTGATTCATCAACTGAACATTATTGCCATGGCTTTCTGTTCGATCCTCTTCGGTCTTGGGGATGATTTCAGTTTGCTCCTGTACTCGAGTTTTCAAAAAAACCTGAATCAGGGAAAAGATCGTTATACGGCCATACGGGATTGCATCTGTGAAGTTGCGCCTGGAACATTTGCGGTTTCCATTACCACAGGCCTTGGATTCATGGCGCTTTACTTCAGCGGTTCCCCGGGATTCGGGCAGTTGGGTATCCTCATAGCCATCGGTATTAACCTGTGTGCTGCCTGCATGATTATTTTTCTCCCACTGTTTTTCTTCTCCAATCCTGTAACCGCAAAGCCCCAATCCTCCGGAAAGTATTTCTCCATGGCTGTTGGGAATGCATTGAGGCATTCAAAAACATACGGCCTGGCAGGAATCGTGCTGTTCGTCGGTTTAAGCATCATCGCATTTCTGCCATGGCGCATGTTGCAGTTTGATGTCAGTCCGCATTCTCTGGAACCAAGGGATACCCCGGCTTCGGTGGCACTACAGCGTATCGTAGAAAAGTTTCCCGGATCCCTGGAGCCGCTATTGTTTATTTTAGATTCAAAGAGCAAGGAAGCGGCTTTCGACGACAACCAGAAACTCGTTACTATCCTTCGCAAATTAAAGGAAGATGGCCTGATAAGTTCGTGGGCCGGGCCATCGGCATTCTGTCTTTCCGAAAAGCAGATGGAGAATAATCGCGGCTTGTTGAAAGCGGTTGATATCGCCGCCGTTCAAAAAACATTAACCGAGGCGGGACCAGCGGAAGGATTCAGTGATACGGCGCTTACTAAAACACAGGAACTTATCAAATCCCTGCAGACGGCTGCCCACAATCCCGCTGAAATGCAAAGCTGGAAAAATCTTCCTCCTAGTTCGGCATGGTGGTTTCTGACCGATCGCTTCCTCTCCCCGAGCAGCGCCAAAACCGTCACGTTTGTGAATATAGCTCCCGGAGTTCCCCTTTTGAAAATCGAGGAGCAGGTTCCCCTCCGGTCAAAAAATGTTCCACTCCTCCTCAGCGGATGGAGCATGACACTGCACTCACTCATTCCCTGGGCAAAACGTGAGCTTCTTGTTTTTGGCGGACTTGTTGCAGGAATCGTCGTGATAATTCTGGCTTTTATTTACCGAAACTTCCGCCTGTGGGCGATTCACACTCTGAGTCTCGGGCTGGCTCTCGGCGCCACGCTGGCCACGCTGAAGTTTTTCAATTTGAAGGTGAATCTCCTGAATGTGCTGGCCTTCCCCCTGATGCTGGCAGTGGGAGTGGATTACGGCACGCACATCCTCCTGGCCTGTCGTCAGGAGGGAAACCCGCAGGATAATCTCACTTCTGTGATCAAGCCGCTGGTTATCAGCGCCATTACCACTGTAGCAGGCTTTGGCTCCCTGTTACTGGCAAAAAACCCCTCCCTAAGCGATTTCGGCATGGTCTGCTCAGTCGGCGTATTCTGGTATCTTTTTGCCACGATCTTCTTTGTTTTACCTGTGGCGGCTTGGTGCTATCTTCCTCGACACGCCCGGTTATGAATTTTCGATCCAAAGGCCACGAATACCGCCCGCTCCATTTCCACGTCACCCCGTTCGTGGATATCCTGCTCGTTCTTCTCGCGTTCTTCATACTGACATGGTCGATGCGCCAGAACGAATCCGACCTGCAATTGAAATTACCCGAAGCCCAGAATGCCCGGCCCGAAAAAGCCGTCACGACGCAGGTCATCGTCAATATCCGCAAAGGCGGCGATATTATTATCAATCAACGCACGCTAACCACTGACGACCTCAAAACTCTGCTCTCAGGCCTTGTGGAACAAAACCCGAAGCAGCTTGTAACTATTCGTGCAGACCAGAATACCGACTATAAAAATGTGCTTCAGGTGCTGGACATTTGTCGCGGAGCCAAAGTAACAAATATTGGATTCGCCGCCATGTCTGCTGCGCAGAATAATGAAACCCGGTGAGAAAATGTTGAGATACTCCTTTCTCAGCAATGCCATTGCCGCGGATTCGTAAGAGGACTCAGTCCACCGATCCTGTATGACTTCGGAAATTAATATCCCGATCCCGAAATCTGTTTCGGCCTATACGCGTTTTCGCCATCGACTTTTGTGGTGGCCATTAGCGCTTCTTTTTGTGATGTGGGTACTTTTATACCTTCCGCATCTGCGGACCGTCCCGGGCTGGTATGGAGATGAAACGCTGATTCACAACACAGCACGCGATCTGGCCTCCGGAAAAGCCACCAATTTCGCTCTGTGGAATACTTTCTGGCATCCCCACTACCCCTATCAACCTCTCTATACTTTTGTTTGCGGACTTTTCGCAAGAGCAGCGGGAGGCGATATTGTTGGCTCCCGACTCTTCAATGCCCTCCTCGCCCTCGCCGTGGCGGTAAGCATTTATTTACTGGGACGTCGCAGCTTTGGAATTCTTGCTGCGTTCTTCGCCGCGTGCCTGTTTCTCACTTACGAGCAAACCATCATTCATTTCCGAATGTGCTATGCGCACAATGCCACCGGACTGGGACTACTGCTCATGACGTTATTCCTTCTTCGTCCACCACGCCCGGCAAATGACTGGAAAGCCGGTCTCGGCCTTATGGTGGCGGCTGGATCTCATCCGCTTTTTATCCATGGCGCCATTTCCGCATGGCTTACCCGAATACTACATCCGAGGAGCTGGGTGCGACTCTTCCTGCCTACCGCAGTGTACTTAATTATTTCACTCGCCGTTCTCTATTTCTTTTTTGGCACATGGTTGATTCAGGACATTGTGCATTTAAAAAACACCTTCAGCTCCCGGGGCGACCACGATGGCGAAGGCGCTTACGCGGTTTTTAATCTGCTCGAGTTTATCCTTCAGGATGCCTTTCACCTGGCCGCGTTTGT
>JBDSIH010000299.1:0-1876 GCA_039918055.1 Chthoniobacterales bacterium | reverse complement strand
ATGAAACTCGACAAAGTTGTCGAAAAAATTCGTGGTAAAAAAGGAAGCCGAGTCCGCCTGCAGGTTATTCCTGCGGATGCCACCGATCCTTCAAAGCGTAAAATCATCGAGATCGTCCGTGATGAGGTGAGTCTTAAAGACCAGGCCGCCAAGGCGGAATTGATCGAGCTCAAGCAGCCCGACGGCAGAATGGCGAAAATCGGATGGATTACGCTTCCGTCCTTTTATGCGGACATGACGCATCGTGGCATCGAACGCTCAAAGAGCACCACGGAAGACGTATCTCTCCTGCTTCAGCGCCTTAACCGTGAAGGCATAGAGGGACTCGTCATTGATTTACGCAAGAACGGCGGCGGCTCTCTGGAAGAAGCAATTGATCTTACCGGCCTGTTTGTTCGCGGCCCAGTCGTTCAGGCGAAGGATTCGAATGGCACCGTCAAAAAATCTCAAAGCGAGTCGATCATGCCGATTTATACCGGCCCTATGGTCGTTTTAATCAACCGTCTTAGCGCATCGGCCAGCGAGATATTTGCGGCTGCTCTTCAAGATTACGGGCGCGCAGTCATTGTCGGAGATGAGCGTTCTTTTGGAAAGGGGACCGTCCAGACATTAATTGAAATTGGAAAAGTAATGCCCCTCTTCAGTCCTGGCGCATCGGAAGCAGGAGCACTCAAGCTCACTATCCAGAAATTCTACCGCGTAAAAGGCGGCTCCACCCAGTTGCGGGGCGTGCAGTCGGATGTTGTTATGCCTTCGTCTACGGACAACCCGGAGATCGGGGAAAGCGCTTTTAAAAATCCTCTCGAATACGACGAGGTGGCGCCCGCTATAAAAATTGATTCCCAGGCGTCGAACCTTCTCTTCCTGGATGAGCTGCGTAAACGCTCTGAGGCGCGCGTGGCGCAGGATCCAGAATTTGCCTACATTAAGGAGTCGGCAAAGAAACTCCGTGAGAAGATTGATAAAAATGCCGTTTCACTTAATGAGAAAGTTCGCCGCCAGGAAATGCAGAGTGATAAAAATGAAAAGAAGCGTGAGGTCGCAGAGCGTGCCACACGCAAGCCCTCGAATGTCGTCGCTTACGAAATTACGCTTGATAATGTTAACGCGAAAGAGCTTCAGCTCGTTTCCAACAAGAAAAAACACGCTGCCGAAGCTGCCTATGACGATGACGGCGAAGACACAGCAAAGGACAAATCTGACAAATCCGATAAAGCGGAAAAGCCGGATGAAATTCGCAACGAGGCTATTCGCATCGTTCATGACCTTGCAGGACTGACGAATGGAAAAACGACAGCGAGTATGCCTTCCGAGAAAGTTAATACCCCATAAGGCAAAAATCTGCCGTTAGAGGCAGGCTGTAATGCCCTTCTTAATTCCTTTAACAATAGCTTGTGTTATTACAAGGATGTGAATAGGTTAGGAGGGTTCATCAGTAGACCCCGATTTGATTTTTATGAGCGAACCGAAAAAAGAAACTGTGCGGATTGTGCTCCCTCCGCGGCAAGGCCAGCCGGTGGGTGCGAATCCTCGTGAATCGGCAATGATCAATCTTCCGCCGAAGCCGATTCCTTCCCCATCACCTTCGATTTCCAGGCCTCCTATTGCACCGCCAGCAGCGGGTACGGGTATCCCTTCCATTCCGAAGCCACCATCGATGCCTGGCATTCCTAAGCCTCTTTCTTCAGCGCCCGCGTCTGCAATTCCAGCGGCATCCGCTCCGACTTCGATTCCAAGACCACCTTCCGTTCCTGGAATCCCAAAGCCGCCATCGATGCCCGGCATTCCGAAGCCACCATCCCTTTCCGGGGCATCAGCGCCGCTTACGCCGCCATCCGCTTTTGGCATTCCAAAGCCTCCTGGCGTGCCAGGAGTT
>JBDSIH010000298.1:0-6585 GCA_039918055.1 Chthoniobacterales bacterium | reverse complement strand
GGAATTTTGGAGATGAATACCAAAAACGCGGGCGGGGGTTATGTGGAGATTGGTGGCGAGCAACTTGTCATCCGCGCACCCAGTCGCATTTCGGATTCCGCGCAAATCGCGAAGATTCCTCTGAAGTTTGGAGGCGGGGTAAAGCCGATTGTATTGGGAGATGTGGCGACCGTCAGTCTTGGTGCGAATTACCGTACCGGCGCAAGTACGGATGATGGACGTGAGGCTTTAGTGGGTGCGGCAATTATGCTCATGGGAGAAAATTCCCGGCTCGTCGCTTCCGCTGTTCGGGAAAAGCTGGAGGAAATACAAACCAAACTTCCCAAGGGGATTGTGATTCGCAAGCTCTATGACCGCAGTGAACTGGTTAGTCGCACTATAGCCACCGTGCAGAAGAATTTGTTTGAAGGCGCCTTACTTGTGGTGGTTGTTCTTTTTCTTCTTCTTGGAAATTGGCGGGCCGCAATCATTGTCGCGGCGGTTATTCCACTATCCATGCTTTTTGCCATGATCGGGATGACTCGCTTTGGTCTCTCCGGAAATCTCATGAGTCTGGGGGCTATTGATTTTGGCCTCATCATTGATGGAGCCGTCGTAATGGTGGAAAACATCGTGCGTCATCTCGGCGAGAAGCAGCACGCACTGGGCCGACGGCTGAGTGCTCAGGAACGGGCCGTGGAGGTGCTTCGTTCGGCGAAGGAAGTGGCGAATCCGATGTTCTTCGGAGTTCTGATCATCACCGTTGTTTATGTGCCGCTTCTTGTTCTTGAAGGCATTGAGGGAAAAATGTTCAAGCCAATGGCCTTTGTCGTCATGTTTGCGCTCGGCGGTTCGCTCGTTCTGGCGCTGACATTGATGCCAGTACTTTGCTCCTATCTGCTCGGTGGAAAAATTCACGAGAAGGACAACCTGATTGTTTCCTGGACCAAGCGGTTATATACCCCGCTGCTGCATTTTGGATTGCGGCATCGGTGGTGTGTGGTGATTCCGATGCTGGCGCTTTTTGGACTGTCGCTGATCACTTTTACGAAGCTGGGGGCGGAGTTTATTCCGCAACTTGATGAGGGCGATTTTTCCTTCCAGCTCATCCGCAGCAGCAGTGTTGCACTTTCGTCCTCGCTCGCATTGCAGGAGCAAAGTGAAAAAATCCTTCGCGAAAAATTTCCGGAAATTCGTGAAATCTTTTCCCGCATCGGCACGGCGGAGGTGGCCACCGATCCCATGGGGCCAAATATCGCTGATACATACATTATGCTGAAGCCACCGGCGGAGTGGCGTAAAATCAACGGCGCAGGTATCCGTAAATCCGAACTTGGTCATCTTATGCGGGATGCGCTGAACGCGCACGTGCCCGGACAAAGCATTCTGATCACGCAGCCCATCCAGATGCGGTTCAATGAAATCATGGCCGGCGCGCGTGCCGATCTAATATGTAAAATTTTCGGAGAAAACTATGAAGAGCTTGAGCGTCTTGCCGGAGAGGTGCGTAATCTTCTCGGAGAGATTCCCGGCGGAAATGAAACGGAGTTTGATTCCGTGGGTCGCGTTCCAATGATCGAAATCGAATCCGATCGCGAAGCGATGCTCAAATTCAATGTGCACGCCGAAGACATTAACCGTGTTGTGGAAACAGCATTGGCGGGCCGCGAAGTCGGACTGCTGATTAATGGAAATCGCCGCACACCCATCGTCGTGCGTTTGCCGGAGGAGCGCCGTGCGGATCTTGCAGGTATTACACGGTTACCGCTGCGAACCGATGATGGCTCCATGCTTACGCTGGGGCAGGTCGCGAAAGTTAAGCTTGTCGAGCAGCCAATGCAGATCGCCCGGGAAAATACCCAGCGGCGCGTGTCCGTGCTGATTAATGTTCAGGGTCGGGATACGGAGGGATTTGTTTCGGAAGCTACGAAAGCCATTCAGGAAAAAGTGAAATTTCCAGCCGGGTATTATTTCGAATTTGGCGGACAATTCAAAAATCTTGTCGAAGCGCGGAATCGGCTCGCGGTGGTTGTTCCTCTCGCGCTTGGTCTTATTTTTGTGCTCATCTTTTTAAGCTTCGGAAGTCTGCGACAGGCATTGCTTATTTTTGTCTGTGTGCCGCTTGCAGTTACCGGCGGCATCTTTGCGCTTTGGTTCCGCCACATGCCATTCACGATTTCAGCGGGCGTGGGATTTATCGCCCTTTCCGGCATCGCTGTGCTCAACGGAATTATGCTTATCAGTTTCATCAATCAACTTCGCGAGGAGGGCCGCGTTCTGCGCGAAGCAGTGATCGAGGGAACGTTGACCCGTCTGCGGCCAAAACTCATGACCGCACTGGTCGCGGCGCTGGGTTTTGTTCCCATGGCCATCGCAACAGGCGCGGGAGCGGAGGTGCAGCGTCCGCTGGCGACCGTGGTCATTGGCGGCATCATCACGTCCACCTTTCTTACCCTGCTGGTCGTACCGGTTCTGTACGACTGGATCGAAACGCTTTTTCTTCGCCGTAAATCCAACCAACCAACAATAAATAATCCCACACTATGAAAAAACTAATCCTGATCCTTACCTGCGCTTTGACAATTTGCGCGCTTGCAGAGGAGAAAACTCCAACAGCCCCGCGGGGTGGACATTTAATAAACCTTGATGGACAGAAGGCCGAATTCTTCGTGGAACCGGATCGCACGGTGACAATCGCCTTCTATGACGCCGCTATGAAGCAAATCCCTCCTGCTGAATATGCAGTAACGGCCACGGCGGAAGCTCCTGGTGGAAAAACCAAAATGGACTTCGCACAAAAAGGAAATCTACTGGCTTCCGCCGCGCCTTTTCCAGCCGGTGATAACTACACCGTCGTGCTTCAAATCCGATCGGGAACAAATGGAAAACCAAAAAACTACCGCATCAATTTTAACACAGCCGTCTGTGCTGAGTGCAGCAAGGCTGAATATGCCTGTACCTGTGCACACTAATCCTGGAATGGAAGCACTGCCCAAAGAGTTAAAGTTGAAAACCTATCCGTCACGCAAATGCGTGGCGGATGCGGCCCTTGCAGCACGGCAGCCGTTTTCGATGAAACAGCTTCTGCTTTATTTGAAGCGCATACAGGCCGTCACTTCAAAAGCCACCGCGTACCGGACAATAACCCTGCTTATTGAAAATAAGTTATTGAGGGAACCGCTGCTCTTTCAGGGTGAGTGGATCTATTTTCCCGCCACACGGGAGAATGAACTAGTCTGGGTTTGCACCGATTGCAGGAAGGCATGCGCAATGCCGAGTTCGTCCGTTAATTATTTTTTAAGAGAGCATGCCGGTCATCATGGCATGTATCCGGATGAGCTTTCGCTTCACGTGCAGTCCAGTTGTCTGAACAGGAATAAATGCATGAATCATCAAAATGAAGATGATGAACTCTCTTCGATCTGGCCTGTAGCTGGCGGGTAAAGCGGTCTTTACTTTTCGTGGGTATACATCAGAGGAAGAATTCCAATTTCCCGTGAATCCTCGATGGATATGATCCGGTAATCAGGATTGTCATCCTCTTCAAATTTCGCCCGGTCATCTTTTAAGGAATTAGTTCCACTACGCATGGCCTCTTCGAAGCCCTGGAAGGAGGTGTCCGCTTTAAGTTTAGCGCGTGTTGCCGCTGTTATTCCCGCAAGGCCTTTTCCGGAAGAGGTCCCTGCATCGCCCAATAGCGTGGTTTCCAGTCCGACGGGTTTTGTCTGATCTTCGTCGAGATAGAAACCGACAAACATATGTTGCGGTACGGTGACGAGAAAGGTATCGAGTCCTATTTTTCGCAGCACGGATGCAAAAAGCACGGAGCCGTCCACACAGTTCGCCTGGCGTGCCTTAACCGATTCGTCGAGAAAGCGAACGTACTGGCTTTCCATATTTTCGGTTTTAATTCCGAGCGTTGTGACGTTGCTGTAGCGAAAGCCCATATTCTGCATCACCTTCCAGACGGCGAAGACCTGCAGGTAGACTTTTTCCGGACTGCCGCTCTGGTAACCATCGAACGAATCCACAATCCCTGTCTGCAGTGCTTGTTTGAGGATATTGTCGATCCATGGATGGTTCTCATTTACGTAGGCCGCGAAAAGAAAAGTCAGATCCGTATCATCCGAGCCGTCTTTTTCATCTCCATAAAGATAGAACGGACACTCATTCACGGAATGAAGCCGCATCGTCAGCGAACGGCTGCCCTGAGATACTCCATTGATCGCGAGATCGAAAACCACCGTCAGCGGTTCTGCCTGTTTTACCTTTATGAGATCGCTGTACTTCCAGTTAATCTGCGGAAAAATCTCATACTCCGTATTTGCTTTGGATAATGTGCCGGTGAAGGTGCTCTCTTCCATCACGCGGTTTGCGCGGATTTTTACTTCGACCGAAGCGCCTCGCTTAGCAGGGCTATTCAACTGAACTCCTATTGTACTGTCACTATCGCCCAGCACATCTTCCTCTGGCTCCTCTTTCTCGGATTCAATAGATGCGGTGGATATAATAAGGGAGGGGAATATTTCCTTATCGCACCGGGGTGATATTTCCCAGGAAACCGTACCTGCCAGCGCGGAATGGAGGGTTACCAGCAGTGTGAAAAAACAGGAAATATTTTTTAACAAGTGGGAGGAAGGGCTGCGATGCATGGGAAGAAACAGATGAGCGGGATTTAGGCAGATAGCCAAGAAAATCTATCACCATCCCCTGATGCAGATCAATTCCGGGCAATGACGGACGATGTATTGGAGTGACGATATTGAAATCGGGCTCGATATTTGATGGGAGTAATTCCCGTTTTATCCCGAAATAATTTTGTGAGATAGGGAGGGCTTGCAATCCCGCAGGCAGGCGCGATCTCGTGCAATTTCATGGAAGTTGTATCCAGGAGATGTTTGATTTTTTCAACTTTGAGCAATTGAATGGCGTCGACGATGCTCTGGCTCAGGTGCTGCTGGAAACGACGCTCCAAAGTGCGGCGGGACATAGGGATGGATTTGAATAGCTGCTGGAGAAGAAGAGGCATGGGTTCGTGAAGGTGCTCGCGGATGAACTGAATGGCCATTTCCACGTGCCGATCCTCGACCAGAAAAATGCTGGCCGATTCCCGCTGAATGATTCCCTCCGGAGGAATCATAATGGAAGCAGGGGGCGGTTGCGCGCCCCGCATCAGTCGTAATAGCAAGGCGGCAGCTTCGTAGCCAATGCGATCCGGACGGTTTTCCACGCTCGATAAGTAGGGTTTGCGGGTTTGGCAGTAGAATTCATCATTTCCGTAACCGACAATACCGACATCCGTACCCACCTTCAGCCCGAGAGCATTGCAACCGGTTAAAACTTCCCACGCATCTCTATCCAGTGCGCAATATATGCCCACGGGTTTCGGTAAACCGTCCAGCCATTTTCGCAGCGCGCGCATCTGAGTGTCATTTATCCTGGTTGTATTGACAACCCGCGTCTGCCAATGACTGCTGCTGGAATATCCCGCAGTCTCTATTACTTCCTTAAATCCTTTGTGCTGCAGGATTTGGGAGCGAAGTGTTGAACGTCCGTGAAAGGCAAAGTGATGGAAACGGCAATTTATAAGATGCTCGGCCGTCATTCTGCCTGCCAGTTCATGATCGGCGATGACGGAGGGAACCCCGGGTAATTCGAGAGAGCCCGATATATTAACCAAGGGGACTTTATGGGCACGCAGGATGGGAATTTCCATAGAATTACTGAGAGGGCATATAATCCCCGCCAAAGGATTTCCTGCCACGGGTCGCGGTAGATCTTGAGTGCCGTCAAAAGGAATCTTCAATTCGAAATGCAACGACTTTTCGGACAGATAGTTGGTTATTCCCTGAAGGACGATGCGAGAAAAGCGACTACCTGGATTAAGTCCGATATAAATAGTGGGGTTTCGCACAAAGGTAATATGACTTTGGAAAGTTCGGTTTATAGCAATAAATAAACCCGTTGTAATGTCGCTGCCAGCTAATCTGTATCCGATGACAATAATATTAGCTATGTCGCTGGGAGTTAAAAACTCCGCCGCCACAGGTTATTGACGAATTGAGTCAAAGCGATACTTTTAAGATTCCTCAGAGCTTTCGTTTTAACACTCCCGCAAAGGTCTGCAGAGGAGGGCTTTTTTGGAGATGAAGATAATTTAAAACCTTATGATAAAACTCAAGAATCTGAATCTCGTCGTTTCCTTCGCCTGTCTCATTGCTGGAAGCAACTTGTCGCATGCCGCCACATGGCTGGTAGAGGCAGAGGCTGTGGGCGTGAACCCTAGCCGGGAAAAGCAATTGCCGGGCGTCAAGCCAACGCCGGAAACATGGCTTCTGGACAAGAATCCCGAAGCGAGCGGCGGTATGGTCCTGGGTGGATCAGGGGGCAACGAAACCGTCGGAATTCCTATAAAAATTCCGCATGCAGGAAAATATCGCGTCTGGGTACAGCATTATCAAACCCCTGATGCACCCACGAGTTTTGCAGTGATCTTCCGTAGCGATCTTGAGGATATTGCGGCTTATCAGACGATTGATTTTAAACCGATCATTTTAACTCCTGAGGGAGTGGCGCCTCCCGCCGCGGCTCCTACGCCGCGGCCTG
>JBDSIH010000297.1:0-11795 GCA_039918055.1 Chthoniobacterales bacterium | reverse complement strand
CGAAAATGGAGAGGAGTGTATTTTTCATGGGGATTCGTTGTTTGAGCAACATATCCCGCGCTTCCAATATCGTCCATGCACTGCGACGACAAAGTTATTGACCTTTAACGACAAAATTTGGCTGCATTCCCTTCGTTTCAATTTTCAACTCATCGCAGAATTCTACGTATAGCAGCATTACTGTCTGCTTTTATTGAGTTTCAGCGGATTAAAGATAGAGTATTGCGAAATTATGCGAAAACGGCTGCGCATCTATGTTGTTATGGATCCCAAGACGCGATTTGAGCGCGGCGTATATCAGGGAATTTCCAATTATTTCACGGAACAAGTTTCGTATTTTGAGCTATTTATTGTTTTTCACAAGAGCGCGATTGATACGTCACGATCCCTGAGCGGGATCATTACGCTGATCACTGAACCGAAAGAAGCGGACTCCTTTCTTTCCTTTGGAGTGCCTGTGATCAATGTCTCCGGATATCTGAAGTCTTCAAAACTGCCTACCGTCATCAGTGACAATGAGATGTCCGGCAGAATGGCAGCCGAATACCTTATTAACTGTAGATATTCTCACTTTGGGTATCATGATCACACTCCCGGCCATTCCTTTGCGATGCGTGGTGAAGGGTTTAAGAATGCCGTAGCAATGGCGGGATTCCCCTGCAGTCAGCATCAACCTTATAAGGATGCCCTGAGCGATTTTAAGCACCTTGATGTGGCGCAGCACCGAAATTTTCGAAAATGGATCAGCGATCTGCCAAAGCCGGTGGGAATTTTCAGCGGATCTGATCCGGATGCCTGGGAGGTGTGGAATGTATGCCAGGAGCTCGATCTCAAAATAGGAAAAGATGTCGGCATTATCGGTCATGGTAATGATGAGTTTTATTGTGAGACACGCCATCCCTACCTCTCGAGTGTGGAAATCCAACCGGATCGCATCGGCTATGAAGCGGGTGCCCTGCTTTTCGATTTAATTCGCGGCGGCCCGGCGCCCTCTGAGGCGATTTTAGTGCCACCTTCGGGAGTCGTGGCACGCGAATCCGCAAATGTGTTTCTGGCTGAAGATTCCCATGTAGATATGGCGATCCAGTTTATTCGTGCGCATCTGGAGGAGACTTCACTTATTAAGCAGGTCTTTGCGCATGTTCCCATGTCGCGGCGGACATTGGAGAGGCGTTTTAATCAATGCCTGGGCCGCACTATTATTGAAACTATCCAGGAAATGAAAATCGAACGCATCAAGCAACTTCTGGATACGACCTCCATGAAACTTCATGAGATTGCCAGGTTCAGTGGGTTTTCAAATATCTATTACATGACAAGATTGTTTGGGAAAAAAGTGGGCCTTAGTCCCAGCAAATACCGAACACGCTTTCAGCGCAGAACGGCAATACCTTCCCTCCGTAAATAATAATAGGATCGGATATTGGAATTCCTCCGCTTGTGTAAAATAAGCCCTGCGTTATCCTTATCCATATGGGAAAGAATAATTTTCCGGCGAAGTCAAAGCTCCCGGAGCAGGAGATTCAGAAAGCCACGCGGCATCTTTTTCTCTGCACGGGACCGGAATGCTGCAATGCCAAGGAACATGAACCGCTGTGGAAACTGCTCAAAGAAGAGAGTCGCAAGCTCAAGGTTCCTGTCCTGCGCACCAAGGCGGCGTGTGTGCGGATTTGTAAAGCGGGGCCCTGGCTCGTCGTCTATCCCGATGGCATCTGGTATGGGCAGGTCGATAAAAAGCGTCTGCTCCGCATCCTGAAAGAACACGTGGAGCAAAACACTCCCGTGCAGGAATGGATCGCGACGGATATGCCCTGTCTTACAAAAGCGGATTAAGCGCCTTACTTCGGCATTGTCGGCATTTGCGTCTGCTTGTAATCGGCAGGCGCCTGAAAATCGCTGTCGGGCAAAGTCACTTCCTGAATGGACATGACGGTCATCGCGCTTTTTACGTTATCCGGAGAAACCATTTCAATACGGATAGGGAATCCGGGAAGGGTGGAGTAATCGATCTGGGGGCCACCGGTCTGGCTTCCCGCAGCGCTTAGTTTTTTAAATTGCTGCACCAGCAATTCCTGATTGGGAACATTTTTAGCCAGCCATAATGTCATCTTTCCGCCATTGAGCGTGGTGACGTATTCCTCGGTATCGAAGCCGTTAATTTTTTGCTTTTTTCCCGTTGCCTTTGGCGGGTTCAAATTCTTCGAGTCCTCATCTTTCGTATCGCCCCTCATCTGACTACTCATCGCTTTGACGGTCTTGCCGTCGATCGTCATGTAGGACTTCATCGGATGCATGAGCATGGTGACATCGCCGCTCTGCACATTGATAATGGAGCTGGCCTGAGCGCCCATATCCATACGGATTTTATCGCCCTTAAGTTTCATGGGCATCTCGATTTTTACCGGCTTGGGTCCGCCCTGATCCATTTCCTGGACGACGATAAGGTCCGCAAAAACGGCCAGGTTAGAAACGGCAAGAAGACACAATGTCAGTAATGTTTTTTTCATGATGGTGAATTGAGTAAAATCAACGGGATAAATCGGCCTGGGTAAGCAGCCGGAAGCCATCCCCACGAAGGACTGCGCTGGCGCATTCCTTATCGTCGAGGTGCAGGGCGAGAACGGTCTTGCCGCGTGGGCGCGTGAGCAGGGAGTAGCTAAAAAAGATATTCACTTCCGCCTTGAGAAGCGCGGCGAGGACTTTGACGAGGTCGGACGCGCCTTCCTTGAGTTCGACAACAAGAATTTCGCAGATGCTGTAGGCGATATCATGCACGTGAAATAATTCGCGCGCCGGATCAGGGTCGCTGACCACAATTCTCACGATGGCGGTCTCGGAGGAATCGAGAATACTTAATGCGATGACGATGATCGCGTGCTCGTTGAGGAGTTTTACAATCTCCAAAAGTGCTCCGACTTTGTTGGGCAAAAAAACCGAGAACTGGCGAACCTGGGCGCCTTCCATACTTTCCGCTGTTCGAGTTACCATAACCAGTACCTTTTATTTGTAGGCGTATAGGAAACAATAATCCGCTTTTGGTCCGGATTCCAATGTTACTTCCACGTAATAGCGACCGCTGTTTCCTGCTACGATTCCGGCTGCCCCGGTGTTGTCTTCCTTGTAGAGTTCAGCGTCGATTTTTTTACCCGTTTCATCGTAAATGGCCACGCCAATTTTTCTGGCAGGCTGATCGGCAGGGGTCATTCCGGCGCAAAACCAATACTGGTCACCCGCGTAGAGATTTACCTCAAAAAGCACGGGTTTATTGGGTTCCAGGACGCCTTTAAAGTAACCATCGCGAATTTTAAACCCGTCATTGGTAAACGCACCTGCCAACTCCAGAGCTTTGCTGCGCGGATCGAGGCTTCCTTCAGGATTTTCGGGAGTGGCCGCAGGCTTTGTATCCGCCTTGGGAGCGGTGGGTGCAGGAGCGCTTTTTGGAGTCTCCTTTGCCGACTGGGCAAAAAGCCCATTTCCCATAGAAACAACTAATACCGCCACACAGGCGCTTAAAATATACCGCTTCATTTCGCAGGGCTCCCTTCCTGATGGTTGGAAATATCGTCGATAAGCTTGTTCATCTTGTCGTTTATCTCACGCACGGTAGCTTCAGAAACCGGATCATCAAGAGGCGTGCTTACCAGTTTTTCCGTGGCTTTTAAAGTATCCTGCACACGAATGACCAGCGTATTGCCCTGCAACCTGGGAGGGAGTTTTGCAATCTGAGAGAGCAGATAGTGAATGACCGAGGGCTGACGCAGCAGCTTTGCCGAAGAAGGAGTGTAGCTTTTTGTGACGATGCCGCTTACCGCCTGCACACCGCGAATCCATGCTCCCAAAGTAACCAGCGTAATAAGATCGGTATCCTTCTGCTTCTCCATCGTGAGCTTGACCTCGTTTTCCGTGGCTTCAAGCTCTTCGTTCAGGCCTGACCAATCGTTATTTTCCGCAAAATCGTTAATGGTATTTCCGCGATTAATAATGTCCTGACTCACGCCAAGCGCCTTGGCCAGGGAGATAATGTCCTTACCGACATTTTTAACCTGCTGCCCATCCTGTGCTTCAATGGCGATATATCCATCCGCAATAAAAGTGCCCAGATTCAGGGCTAGTTGCGCGCGGTTTGTGGTGTTTTGGATGACCGGCTTGCGGATTAAGGTGGGCCAGTTGGGCTTACCCTGCTTGTTCATCGCCGAAAAGAACTCGCCGGGAGTGGGAATCGTGAGCGTATCCGTCTGGATGGCCGCATTTTTCTGGGTTTGCGTTAATGTCGCCGCCTGCATCAGGGGCGTTGCGCTCCCCATGGCAAGGGCAGCCATTAAAATAAATACTCTCGGGTAAGAAGCCATCCCCTGATTCCATACACAACCTTGGCATGCGTGACCAGCCTGTTTATAAAATGCATCCACCTAATTTGATGACTATGCTTCCGCTCCCGATTGATGAGATCCGGCAAGACCTGATCGCTGCTCTCCGCGATAATCGGCGGATACTGCTCCAGGCCCCCACAGGATCGGGAAAATCCACACGAATCCCGCAATTCCTGCTCGAATGCGAACCGGAAACCGAGGGGGAAATCGTCGTACTGCAACCGAGAAGGCTCCCTGCCAGAATGCTGGCCGCGCGCGTAGCCAGCGAAAGAGGCTGTCGCCTTGGCGATGAGGTCGGCTACCAGATCCGCTTTGATAAAGTAGTCTCGTCAAAGACCAAAATCCGCTTTGTGACAGAAGGAATTCTGTTACGGGAGATCATCGGCAATCCCCGCCTGAAGGGAATCCGCGCCATTGTTTTTGATGAATTTCACGAACGCCATCTCTATACCGATCTCACGCTTGGCCGCGTGCTTCGCATTCAGAAAGAAAGTCGGCCCGACCTCATCGTCATCGTCATGTCTGCGACTCTGGACAGCGACGCGGTGGAAAAATATCTTTCGCCCTGCACCCGGCTGGATACTTCGGGCCGCGTCTATCCGGTATCGATTCAGTATCAGGAAAGAGCGCAGGAGGATCGCCCGGTCTGGGAAGTGGCAGGAGAAACCGTAGAGCGGCACTGGAAGGATACGACAGGCAACATCCTCGTCTTCATGCCCGGCCGCCACGAAATCCAGCGCACGATCCGGGAACTTCAGCGCCGGATTGGCAATGAAGCTACCATACTGCCGCTGCATGGTGAACTCTCCGTCTCCGATCAGGACAGCGCCGTCAATCCCTCCATGGGACGCCGGATTATCGTCTCCACGAATGTGGCGGAGACATCGCTGACCATCGACGGCATCACCATGGTTGTGGATTCCGGTCTTGCGCGTGTGGCCCGGCACGATCCCCGGCGCGGAATCAATACCCTCTACATTGAAAAAATCAGCCATGCCTCCGCCGACCAGCGGGCGGGCCGCGCCGGACGCACCGCACCGGGGATTTGCCTGCGCATGTGGACAAAGCGCGATCATGAACTGCGCCCGCAGATTGAAACGCCGGAAATTCTGCGCGTCGATCTTTGCGAAACCGTCCTGTATCTGAAAGCCTCCGGGGAAAACGCCGTCGAAGATTTCCCGTGGATCACGCCTCCCCTGCCCCTTGCCATCCAGCATGCGACACAAATACTGACCGACCTGGATGCCCTGGCAGCGGAAAGCGGCACCATCACCGCAACGGGAAAAGAAATGACCGGCTATCCCGTCCATCCCCGCTATGCACGGATGATGATTGCCGCGCAGAAATATCGCTGCGGTCACGCGGCAGCATTTGCCTCGGCGATTGTTCAGTCACGCAATCTGCTGCTGGGTAAAGTGGACAGCGAAGTCCGCAAGCGTCGTGAGGATTTATTCGAGAATGCTACTTCGGATTTTGCGCGACTTTCCAGGGCTTTTCGCTTTGCGGAGGATAATCAGTTTAAAATTGAAGCATGCCGGAGCCTCGGCATTCATGCGGATACCGCCCGACAGGTGCAGCGCGCTTACCAGGAATTTCTCAAGCTGAGTGCTGCCCGTGGCACCTCAGAGGAAAGCGAAGAGGTCACCAGCGACGAACTTGCCAAATGCGTGCTCGCGGCATTCGCGGATAATGTGGCGATCCGACGCGACCGCGGCACGCTATCCTGCGATCTCGTGCATGGGCGCCGCGGTTTACTAAACAAGGAAAGTGCGGCGGCGGATTCTGCGTTATTTGTGGCGGCGGAGATTGATGAAATTCAGCACCACGCCGGCGAGGTGGAAGTGCGCCTGAGTCTTGCGACGCCGCTGGAAAAAGCATGGCTCGCCGAAGTGCATCCCACACACCTGCACACGGTGACGCGTTATGATTACGACTCTGGCCAGCGCCGTGTCATTGTGAAAACGGAAACGCTTTTTCGCGATCTCGTTATCGAGTCTTCACGGAGCGATGCCAGGCCCTCGACGGATGCATCCGCCTGTCTCGCGGGAGAAGTGGTATCCGGCAATCTCGATCTACCGGAATGGAATGAATCCGTGGAGGAATGGATTTCCCGTGTGAACTGGCTGGCGCGTAATTTTCCGGACTATGGCATTTCGCCGATCGGGAAAGAGGAAACGGAACTGTTGTATTTCCAGCTCTGCGAAGGAATTGTCACCGCACGGGAATTACGCACGCGTCCCGTGCTTCCCGTCATCCGCGCATGGCTTTCTTCAGCACAACAACAGCTCCTTGAGCAGATGGCCCCGGAGCGGCTTGTGCTGCCCAATGGCCGCAAGGCCCGCATTCGCTATCCGGAATCCGGCGAACCCGTTATCAGTGCCCGCATTCAGGATCTTTACGGAGTGGAGAGTTCCCTCCATCTCGGCAAAAGCCAGACGGCTCTCACCATTGAAGTGCTGGGTCCCAATCACCGCCCCCTGCAAACGACGCGTGATCTGCGCACGTTCTGGAAGGAAACTTACCCCAAACTCAAATCCGAACTTCAGCGCAAGTATCCGCGGCACGAATGGCGATAGCGCCATTCATTCAAAGACATTTTTCACCGCACTTTCGAGGGTGGTAAAGCGATAGGGATACCCCTCCTCCATGGCACGCGCAGGCAGAACGCGCTGACTGTCGAGAATCATCCGGGACATCGAGCCAAGCGCGAGTTTCAAAACAAATGCAGGAACCGCGAAAAATGCAGGACGATGTGCCGCGTGCGCAGCAACGCGCGTGAAATCGCTATTTCGCAACGGCGTTTCTGTAACAGTATTGATGGGTCCCGAAAGATTTTCTTTTCCCAGCGCAAAGAGGACTATTCCCGCAACGTCCTCGACATGGATGCAAGACATCCACTGTCGGCCGGAACCGAGTTTTCCGCCAAGGCCGCATCGAAATACCGGCTTGAGCAAGGCGTTAGCGCCTCCGTGTTTCCCAAGCACCATCCCGAGACGGGGAAGAACCACGCGCACGCCATGCTCCGCAGCACGAACCGCTTCCGCCTCCCATGCCTGTGTGACCTCTGCGAGAAATCCTGTGCCGGGGGAAGAGGCTTCATCAAGCACGGTATCTCCGCGCTCGCCGTAAAATCCAATGGCGGAGATATTCACCAATGCACGCACATTACCGTGCAACGCGAGGGAGTTGACGATATGCCGTGTGGAATTAACACGGCTGTCCAGAATGCGTTTACGCTTTGCGGGAGTCCATCGACTGAAGATCGATTCACCCGCCAGATTCACCACGGCATCCAGATCCTGCAAAGGAAGCGGAATGGCCGGATCGAAATGGCGCATTTCAAAATCACCACGCTCCTGAGGAGTTGTGCGGCGGGAAAAACCCACCACGGTATGTCCGGCATCGTGCGCGGCGCAGGCAAGGATGTTGCCGATAAAGCCGCTGATGCCGACAATTCCGATTCGCATAGATCGGAAAGACTTTACGGCTCCGGAACGGGCGCAGGTGGTGGTTGATTTGCCGCTGTTTCCAGAAGCTTCGCGGCAGCGGGAGAAATTCCATGCGTCAGGCGCAGGCCCATCTGCTCATGGAGAAATTCGTCGATCGGCACCCATTCATCCGGGCCGACCTTGACCTGCTTGGTCCATGCACAAATCGTGAGCAACGTGCTTTCCAGTTTCACGATATGCTCCATGTGCATCACCAGACGCTCGGCTACGTGCAGGCGGATCATGAGCTGCGTGGAATCCAGCGGTTTGGAAAGAAAATCATCGACCCCTGCCTTCATGGCGTCGAGATAACTTTCGCGGTCGCACTTCGCAGTCAGTAAAATAAAATAGGTATAGACGGACTTCGGATCTGCGCGAACGACTTTACAGAATTCCAGACCATCCATCGCGGGCATCATCCAGTCACTGATGATAATGCTGATGTCATTATTTGCGTAGTAATCAGCGGCCTGCTTACCGTCGCCGAAAGTCACGATTTCATGGCCGAGATTCTTAAGAATCGTTTCGAGCAATCGCCGTGAGGGCGCGTCATCTTCTGCAATGAGAATTTTCATTTTACCGTGTTAAATGCAATTTATGGCTGTGTAAGAGAACATAGCCTATCGTTTAAAGACTGTCTCATTACTTTTATTGGCCAGCAATATTATTGTTTAAAGGCAGTTACACCAATGAGATGCAGCCCGCGCAGGGTCAAATCCGGATCGATATCCGTAAATTCCGGCATCTTTGAAGCGATCACCGATGCATCGCCGCCCGTGGCAACCAGGAAGGGACTTTTCTTTTTAAATTCCTCCTGCATGAGTGCCTGAAGAATCCCGCGGATCAGGCCGCGATACCCGATAACCGCCCCCACCCGCATGGCTTCTACGGTGGATTTACCCACAGCGGCGCGCGGCTCGCGAAGCTGAATGCGCGGCAGCAGCGCAGTCCGTTCGTGGAGATAATCCGTCATCGCATGCAGACCGGGAGAAATAATTCCTCCGATATATTTTTTCTGCTCTGAAACCACATCAAAGGTAACCGCCGTGCCAAAATCGACGACGATGGCCGGCGTGCCGTAAATCTTCGCGCAGGCCGCAGCATTGCAAAGACGATCAGCGCCGATCGTTTCCGGTTTGGGGTAGTCAATGCCAATACTCAGTGGTGAGCGATGTGTGACCCAGTGAACCTCAAAACCTTTCAGCGCTTTTTTCAAGGCAGCATTGGCCTTTGGAACCACAGAGGATATAATTACGGCATTGAATTTCCAGGCACCGATACGCTTGTAAAGATACTCCGGCTTTAAATCAGGAGTGGGGATAATGATTTTTTTGCGAATACTGTCTCCGGAAAACAAAGCAATCTTCGTAAAGGAATTACTGACATCCACCGCGAGCAGATGAAAATTCTGTTTGTGTTTAAATTTCATTCCGAATCTTCCGAAGCGCCTTCCGCTTTACGGTGCGCGTGGCTGAGACCGCGTTTCGAAGAGGTAAGAAAATCCAGCAATCGCGTCGCCTCCGCGCCCCAGGGTTTTTCCTTTGCGATTGTCAGCGCCTGGGAAAGATTTAGTCCACTGCGGAAAACCAGTCGATACAGACTGCGAATTTCCTGTCGTGCCACGAGGCTGAACCCATTTCGCTTCAGACCGATCATATTAACTCCCGCAAGAAGATTATCCCGATCCGCCGTGGTGTAGGGCGGGATATCCTTACCAAATCGCGTGCCTCCCCGAACCATCGCATAGCATCCGATACGGATAAACTGATGAAAGACCGTTCCGCCGCCGAGCACCGCGCCATCGTCCACAGCGACATAGCCGGCAAGCAGGCAGTTATTGACGATCACCACCTTATTTCCGATCTGCACATTGTGCGCAAGGTGGCAGGCCGTCATGAGAAAATTGTCATCTCCCACCACGGTCGCCGTGCCTTCTTTCGTGCCTCGGTGAATGGTGACATATTCGCGAAAAGCATTCCCGGAACCGATACGGACTTCGCTCTGGATGGAATCGTCGTGCGCAAAATCCTGCGGCGCGGCGCCGATAACTACGCCGTAACCGACCAGATTTTTTTCTCCGAGCGTCACCTTATTCGTCAGTACCGCATGAGCCTGAATGACACACCCCGCTCCGATGCGAACATCTTTTCCGATAAGCGCGTAGGGGCCGACTTCCACATCGTCCGCGAGCTTTGCCCCATCTTCAATAATTGCGGTAGGGTGAATTTTCATAAGATTCCATTCTCCTTAAAACTAAAATACGGAAGCCTTCCGGTTTCCGGTGCGCCGATAACAAGGTGATCGAGAAACCGGATCTGCAAAAGCTCAGCGGCTTCATTCAGGCGCACCGTGAGACGTCGATCCGCTTCACTCGGCGCAGGATCACCGGAGGGATGATTGTGCACAAGTACCACGCCGTAGGCGCTGTAGATAAGGGCGGGACGCAAAATCTCCCGCGGATGCGCGATACTTTCATTCAGGCTGCCGCGGGAAATTTCCTCAATGCGAATCAACTGCAGGCGGGTATCGAGAAGCAGAATACGGAGGCTTTCGTGGTTGAGTGCCTGGAGTTCCTGCGCCATGACTTCGTAGATCGCTTCCGGCGTATCCAATCTCAAACGCCTTGGCCGTTCGCGCGCGAGACGTTTTCCCACCTCAAAGGCTGCGCAGAGTTCCGACGCTTTCGCCATCCCGATTCCCTTGATGTGCGTCATAATTTCCTTCGCGGAACAACGGGAAAGCTCCGCAAGGGAGCCGTATCTCTGAATCAATTCGGAGGCAACCTCGATGGCATTGCGGCCGTTGCCGCCCGTGCGGATAAAGATGGCGAGTAATTCCGAATCATTCAGCGATGAAGCGCCGGAAGCGATCAGACGCTCCCGCGGCCGGTCGTGATGAGGAATTTCTCTGATTCGGAGCGCGGACACAAAGACTGGTTAGCCATGTTCTGGCCGGGAAAAAAGCTCAATTTGAGGATGCGGGCTGAATCTGATCCAGCAAAGCGTGCACATACTGGCAGATATTGCTCAATCCGGTCTGATAGGCGGATTCGGAAAGAACGTTCAATTCCTCCTGTGCTTCCACAAGGTAACGGCGTGCCGCAGTCACCGCCATGGCCAGGCCGCCTTCGCGCAGGATGAACTCCCGCAGACGGTCAAAATCTTCCGGCTCGTGCCGCAGAATCCAGTCACTCAGCCGGGTGCGATCCTCGTCATTGGCCTGGTCCAGCATGGCAATAATAGGGAGCGTGAACTTTCCTTTGAGGAAATCCGTGCCGAGCGTTTTACCGACCGTGCTTTCGTCTCCCACGAGGTCGAGACAGTCGTCGTAAATCTGGTAGGCAATTCCGAAATTGGTGCCGAAGTTTTTCAGGCACTGCGTCGCTTTCTCATCGCTGCCACTGACGACTCCGCCGAGCTCGCATGCCACGGCAAACAAAGCCGCAGTTTTCATCTCGATGATGCGGAAGTAATCCTGGACGTTCAGATTGAGATCAAACCGGCGCTGCGTCTGGATAATTTCCCCCGAACAGACATCCGCTGCGGCGTCCGCGATGCGGCGACAAATTGTCGAATCCTTAAAGCCTGATGCGAGACGAAGTGCATGCGCAAAAAGACAATCTCCCAGCAATACACTGATCGCATTTCCCCACTTTGCATTCGTGGTGGGCTGATCGCGGCGACGTTCCGCGCCGTCCATGATGTCGTCATGAACCAGCGTGGCGATGTGGATGAGTTCGATGATGACGGCGAGATCTTCGTGAGCAGGCGTGATCTCTCCCGTTGCCCCGCCTGCAAGAAGAGCGAGAGCCGGGCGAAGCCGTTTACCGGCACTGCCGCAGGCATAGGAAATATAGTCCTCTACGGCAGGGTCAAAGCTCTGCGCCTGTTTGGAAATATGGGCTTCCACCCGTTTAAGGGGGGGCTCAATGAGATCG